>JANNVG010000796.1:0-2508 GCA_031414395.1 Fimbriiglobus sp. | reverse complement strand
CCGCCGCCGCCGAACCCGCCCCGCCCGTTCAGACCGCCTCCGGGTCGGCCCCGTCGCTACTCGTCGGCTCCCTGCTCGGCGCGCTGGTCGTCCTGGCCGGGTTGGTCGCCGGCGGGTTGGCCGCCGCCGCCGTGCCCGACGGCACCGCCTACCTGGGCGTCGTCCGCCTCGGCGTGTACCTGCTGGTGGTCGGGGTGGCCGTCGCCGTCGGCGGGTTCCTCGCCGGCCGCAACCCCGCCCCCGGCGTGAGCGGCGGGATCATCCTCACCGTGGCCACCCTCATCGCCTCCGCGTTCGTCGCCTCCGCCGTCGCCGCCAACTTCAAAGACGGACTCGTCGGCCCGATCGCGGCCGGCGTGGTGCTCGCCGCCGGCGGGTTCGGCGTGTTCCGCCTGCTCACCTCGCAGACCGGCATCGGCTGGTGCCGGGCGATCGACGAACAGGGGTGGGCCGACTTCCACAGCCACAAGCGGAGCCAGGGCCTGCTCGTCCGCCGGTGTACGATGGCCGGCATCCTCCTGCTGGGCATCACCGGCGCGTGGTCGTTCTACGACGCCCGCCTGTTCGACGCCAAGAAGGCCCCGACCACTGTCGCCGCCTCTTCCACCACCGCCGGCGACACCACACCCGCCCCCGCCCCCGCCCCCTCCGACACTGCCACCGGCGTGTCCCTGCCGCTCAACTACCAGGTGCCCTTCGCCCCCGGCAGGGTGCTGCCGCTGGTGCCGGTGGCCGGCTACACCCTGCCCGTGCTGCTCGTGCTGCTCACCGTGTGGGTGGCGTGGCGGACGGTGAACGTGCCCATGTTCGGCGACTTCCTCATCGCCACCGAAGCCGAGATGAACAAGGTGTCGTGGACCTCCCGCAAGCAGTTGATCAAAGACACCCTGGTGGTGCTGGTCTTCCTCGCCCTGCTCTCCGTCTTCCTGCTCGTCATCGACGCCTTCTGGAGCTGGCTGCTCAGCCTGGAAATCGTCGGCGTGCTGCCGGGCAAGAAGGGCGGCGACGCCGCCATCAGCGGCGGCAAGCTCCCGTGGTAACGGACGCCCCAACCAACCCCTGTCGCCGGGGTCTGTGACCCCGGTGGCATCATACCAAGTTGCAGTGATCTGTTACTGTAGCCGGCCTCTGTGAGGCCGGTCGGACCGGGGTCACAGACCCCGGCTACAGCAAGACATCAATGCAACGTGGTATCAGTCCGGGGCTATAAACCCCGGCTACAACCGATCAACCGCCGGCCGGAGTCCGCCACCATGAGCGACGAACCGACGCCCGACACCGCCGCCGAACCGACCCCGCCGGCCGACGACACCACGGCCGTTGCTGAAGCCGTCGTCGACGCCGAACCCGACGCCCCGGAGGTCGACGCCCCGGAGGCGGATACCCCGGTGGTCGATGCCCCGCTCGCCGACGCCCCGCCCGCCGACCCGCCGCCCGAGCCGAGCAAGAAGAAGTGGTATGTGGTGAAGGTGGCCAGCGCCCGCGAGGAGTCGATCAAGGCGGCCATCGAGCGGATGATCAAGATCGATGGGCTGGAGGAGTTCTTCGGGCAGATCGTCATCCCGGTCGAGCGGATCACCGAGGTGAAGAAGGTGACGGAGACGAAGAACGGCCAGAAGGTGACCAAAGAGAAGCGGGTGGTGAAGGCGAAGAAGAAGTTCCCCGGCTACCTGATGGCCGAGGTGGAGTGGACGCCCGACCTGCAAGCCCTGTTCCGCGACACGTCCGGCGTGGGCGACTTCGTCGGCTCCACCGGGCCGGGCAAGGAACCGGCGCCAATGTCCGAGCGGGACGTGCAGTCCATGATGTACGGCATGCAGGGCGACGACGACGGCAAGGGCGGCCCGAAGCCGAACAAGCCGATCAAGCTGAAGCTGGACTACGAGGTGGGCGACAAGGTGCGCATCCGCGAGGGGGCGTTCGCCAACTTCGAGGGCGAGGTGACGGTCATCTTACTGCCCAAGGAAGCGGGCGAAACCCCGAAGGTGACGGTCAAGGTGACGGTCCTCGGTCGCCAGACGCCGCTGGAACTGGAATACTGGCAGGTGGACAAGGTGTAGGCAGACGCGAGTGGCACACGCGGCCGGGGGAAACCCCGGCCGTTTTCGTTTGTGGGCGTGTGGTCGGCGCGACGAGCGGTGGGGATCGGGTCGACGGGACGTTCGGCAGTGTGGTCTCATTCTCACCTCTGCTCCCAATGTCCCCGTCGGATGTCGCAGGCGTTTTCCCCCACCCAATCGTGCGACATCGCCCCGACATCACGTCATCCCAGGCGGCCCATATACTCGCGTCGGCTCCGCTGCCACGAACGCCCACTCCGCGTCCCGCTGGCGCGCCCTTCGCACGAGCCGCGACCGCAAGGGAGAAGGGTGTTGCCCCCCTTCGCACGAGCCGCGACCGCCAGGGAGCGGGTGTATTGCCCCACTTCGCACGAGCCGCGACCGCCAGGGAACGGGGGGTTGCTCCTTCGCACGAGCCGCGGGCGCCCGGGGGGGGGGGGGGGGGGGG
>JANNVG010000795.1:0-1619 GCA_031414395.1 Fimbriiglobus sp. | reverse complement strand
GTGGGGCATTCCACCCGCTCCCTGCCGGTCGCGGTTCCAGTGCGGCCCGCCCCGTCACTTCGGCGGCATCGGCGCGTCCGGCGGGGCCGGCGGGGCCGGCGCTTTCATGTACTTGACCGCCGCGGCGCTGCTCGTCTCGCTGCTGATGGACGGGCTGAACGAGTACCCGATCTCGGACAGGAACTTGGCCGCCTTCACCTCCTGGGCGCCTTTCGTCTTGGCCTCCTGGCGGGCGGCGTCGATGAGTGCGTACAGGTCGGCCTTCTCCTTCGCCAGCCCGTCACCCACGCTCGAGTCGAAGTCCCACCCGCGGACCACGTAGGTGGTGTTCGTGCCGGGGCCGGGCTTGCGGTTGTTCGGGTCCAGGCTCTCCCACTTGCGGCTGCCCAGGTCGAAGTACCCGTCCACGACGGCCCCCCGCTTGGACAGGTTGCGGGCCACCTCGGTGATGTCGTCCAGCCCGTCGGCGTTCGTGTCGAAGATGCCCACCAGCACCACGTGTTCCTTGGCGTTCTTCTTGAACAGCGGGTTGTACAGCAGGTCGCCCTTGAGGATGCCGTTGCGGATCGGGTCGCCCTCGTCGGTGATGCGGGCGGTGGACAGCCGCGGGCCGAGCACCGTCACCACCTCGACCGCCCCCTTGCTGGCCAGCTCGTCGGACACCACCGTCCGCCCCTCGGCGTCCAGGCTGGTCTTCCGCGCGCGGCTCAGCCCGTCGGTGCGGGCGGACAGCGGCTGGATGGTGAACGTTTGGCCCGGCCGCAGGCCGGCGTCCGACCCGACGCTGATCTCCACCGTCGTCGAGCCGGGCTTGCGGCTGACGATCTCCCCGTGCGGCACGTTCACCGGGAACACGCCGCCCACTTTGTCCTGATCGATCTCGCTCTGCCGGGCGAGCATCGCTTCCAGTTGCCGCGACACGCTCAGCAGCTTGTCTTTCTCGTCGGCCAACTGGGCCTTCACCTCTTCCTTCTCACGCGCCGCGATCTGCACGGCCTTAATGGTGTCGTCGCCCTTCTTGGTGAAGGTGTCGATGGCCGTCCTCTTCTCCGTCTCGACGGCGGTGATGGAGTCGTCCAGTTTCTTGATCTGGGCGTCCACTTGCGTCTTGGCGGCGGTCAGGGCGGCGTTGTACTTGTCCTTCTCGGCCTTGTACTGGGCGGCGTCGTCGGCGGCGTTCCGCTTGGCCAGGTTGCTCTCGTAGAACATCCGCTCCCGCTCGGCCGCCACCTTCACCATCCGCTCGAGGAGCGGGCCGGGGGACGGCTGCTTGGCCAGCACGTTCGGGCTGGTCGGCCAGTTCCAGGTGAACAGTTCCTGCTGGTTGACGTTGAACGTCCCGGCCCCGCCCGCCTCGATGGCCTTGCCGTCGGGCCCCTTCTGCACCCCCTCCACGCTCGTCTTGATGCCGGCGGTGGCGGCGGCCATGAGGGCGGCGTGCTCTTCCTTCAGCGCGGCCTCGTGCTTGCCGGGATTCTGGATGGACGCCTTGTCATCTTCGGTGGCGGTGCCGACGAACGCCTTGTACAGCTTCGTCTTCAGGTCGGCCAAATCCTTGTCGTCCTTCGCCTTGCCGATGTCGGCCTCGGCCTTGGTCTTGGCGGTGGCGGCGTCGGCCA
>JANNVG010000794.1:0-14136 GCA_031414395.1 Fimbriiglobus sp. | reverse complement strand
CGGCTTTGCACAAGAACCCCCAGCGTTAGGGGAGTTGTTGTGCAGGCGGTTCGGTTTTTGTGCAGCGGGGTTTGACGACGAACTCCGGGTTCACTCCCATCTTGTACATCTCGTGAATCACGCAGGTGATGTTGTACCCGACCACGCGGGCGAGCAGTTCGTTCCGCATGGTGCGATCCGACTTCGACCGCAATGACGACCCGAACAGCCTCTTGAGGGCGCTGAACGACGATTCGGCATTGCTCCGCAAGTGGTACTTTTTCATGTAGTCGTCGCGGTTCAGGCTGAACAGGTGGAACGCCTTCTGAAAGGCACCACCGGCCGCGCCCGTCGCGTTTGTCTTGAACATCGGGTAGAACTGTCCGCCGGCCGCAATCACCGCGTCGAAGTTGTCCCGTGACGTGTACGCCTTGTCCGCCGTCACTTCACCGATGGTGAACTGCTTGGCGGTCTGGTTCACCAGTTCGGGCAGTAACGGACAATCGGCCCCGCCCGCTCCCGTGATCTTGCAGGCGGTGACGACGTTGGTTCTCACGCCGACGATGGCGTGAAGCTTGATCCACTCCACTTCGCTTTTCGGCTTGCCGTACTTCTCGTCATACCACCGGGCGTAGCTCGCCCCGGCGAACCCGGTCGAGTCCACCGCAAACTTGTCTTCGAGCGCCACCAGCGGGGCGGCGGTTCGTTCGACGAACCCGTGCAGGATGTTCTCTGAGTCTTCCGAATCGAAGAAGTTCAAGACGCTGTTGAAGTGCGGCACGCGCGAGATGAACCCGCGTTCGTGGGCGACTTCCAAGTCCCCGATGAATCGGCGAGCCGAGAGGGTCGAGTACGTCTTGAGGATTGCACAAAAGGCGGCATCACGGGGCGGCAAAGGCGGTCTGCCATTCTTCTGCGGCGGGGTGGGCAAGCCGTCGCACAGGTCGGCAAGGAACTCTTGGAAGTGCCGCTGTTCGTTCACCTGCGCCTTGTTGTAGTTCGGCCAGTCCTGCGCGTAGGTCTTCCGCTCCACCTGAACGGTGGTGACGGTCTGCGTCCCGTCGGGGTTCTGCTCCGTCTTGGTGATGGTGAATCGCACGGCGAACATGTGCTTACAGTCCCGTTCCCACTCGATGAAGTCGGGGCAGGTACAGCTAGCACGCTCCAAATTGACGGCGTAGGTGCCATGCCCCGATTGCGACGGGACGTGCCACCAGTTGCCCCTTTTGGTGATGACACAGTTGTCTGCGATGACTTGCCCACGCTGTTCACGGCCTTCACGGGCGTACATGTCTAACTCTTCCGGGGAAGATGGGGCAGAGTGGGTAGACTCTTGCCTTCTGCGTCTATTATGGAATAGACAGGCCGGAATGTCTATACTGGAATAGACGAAATGTGGCGTTTTTTCAGGGGTTTTCGCCGAGGGGTTGTTCCGGCGTCTATGGTGGGATAGACTAGGGACATGAGCCGAACACCGAAGGGGCCGATGGAGCGAGCGCGGGTCCTGTTTGACAAGTCCGGACTTTCGCTCGATGAACTTGGCAAGCGAATGGGTTACGCAGGGGAAGCCGCGAGAAAATCGGCGTGGCAGTTCCTGCACAAGACAAGTGACCCAAGATACAGCATGTTGGTTCGCTTCGCGGAAGCGATGAACGTGACTGTAGTTGATCTTGTCAAATAACGGGGCGAGACGTGGACCCATTCAAGACCGACAAGACCGTCTACACCCCCACCGATTTCGTGATGTGGAAAGAGCATGGGATGCTCGATCTGACACCGAAATTCCAACGGCGTGCCGTCTGGAGAGTGCCGGCGAAGTCGTTTTTTATCGACACCATTCTGCGCGGGATGACGGTCCCGCCCATTTACCTTCGGCAGACACAGAACGAGAAGAAAACCAGTGTCGTCCGACAGGTCGTTGACGGCCAACAGCGGATACGCAGCGTTCTGGACTTCATCGATCCGGACGATGGTTTCCGGTTGTCGAAAACCCTCAACGCCCCGTGGTCTAACAAGCGGTTTGCGCAACTCCCTCATGATCTTCAGCAAAAGATCATGGAATTCGGATTTTCAGCCGAGGTCTTCAAGGGGATTTCGGACAGGCAGATTCTGGAGGTGTTTTGCCGACTGAACATGAACGGGATGCAGTTGAACAAGCAAGAGTTGCGGAACGGGGAATACTTCGGCCTGTTCAAGCATACCGTCTACGATCTCGCGCTAAACTACCTTGAGTTCTGGAGAGAACATCGGGTGTTTAGCGAACAGCAAATCGCAAGAATGCTCGAAGCTGAGTTGACGAGTGAGTTGCTGATCGCTGGGAATACTGGAATGCAAGACAAGAAAAACTCCATCAGTAGCTTCTATGCTAAGTGGGAGGAAGATTACCCCGACGAAAAGCGTGACGCAAAGCGGTTCAGCGACACAATGGAGGTGATCTCAGCGGCGTTCAGTGACGATCTGGCCGGGAGCGAGTTTCGCCGCCCGCCGCTGTTCTACACCTTGTACTGTACTGTGTTTCACCGTATGTTCGGGATCCCGAACATACAGCTTACCACCCCGAAAAAGAAACTTACCGCCGACGAGCGACAGTCGCTGAAAGAGGCGGCAATTACGCTATCCGAGCAAATCGCACTGGGTCGTGACCCGGCCGCTGATGTCCCAACAAGGTACGCTCTGTTCGTTGCGGCCACACAAAGGAAGACTGACAATCTGAACACCCGAAGGACTCGACTTCACACCCTATACGAAGCCACATTCAAATAGCCTATGCCGAGGCAAATGCCCCGCTTCGATAACGTGCTTTCAGCACAAGTGCGGTTGGCGGAAGGACTCGTCACGGCAGGCGAAACTATGCGCAGACAGGGAGGGGCTTTGGGCCAGAAAGAATGGACGTTATCCCGCCTTGAGGCACTGTACGAATTGGCGTTCTTTCGTGTTTTCCTGAGTTGGGAAAGTTGTCTCGAATCCGTTTTTTATAGATCACTGTGCGGGTATTCGTCGCGGGTAGGGCAAGAAGTGTTATTATCGGGTCCGCACTACCGAACGCTCTTTTTGGCTGAAACGGCCGTTCTCGGAGGTAGACGGTACAAGCTGTGGCATAGCCCCGGAGATGTGATCAGGCGTTGTCAGAGTTTCATCAGTTCCGCCCCTGGTTGTCACGCGGTTCAGGAAACAGTGCTCTCGTCGCACCAATCCCGACTAGAACAGATCGGCGCAATCAGGCACAGAATTGCCCACCTTCAGACTGACGCAATGAGAAATTTTAACACGGCGACTCTCGCACTATCTGGCCGCACGTACTCTCGCGCCCAGCCCGGTCGTTTTTTGCGCGACCGTGAGTCGGCGGCACCCAAGCGGCGATGGATTTCGGTTCTCTCGGCAGAACTCGTTGCCCTCATGGGACAGATGGTCTAACGCCCCACTTTTTGTGCAGCCCGCCGGTTTTTTGTGCAGGGGCGGGTTAATGTGCAAAGCCTCACCTGCGGTGATAAGATCCCATGCCGGCCAAGCACTTGCGTCGAATTCGGGCGGTTCTGTGGGGTGGCAAAACCGACGAATACCGCCCAGATTGACGGTCGCCCTTGACGACACTAGACCGCTCGGTCTATATCTGACACTATCCATTAGACCGGACGGACCAGACCAACCCATGTCGGCGCTCAACGGCCTGCCACCGACCGACACGCCCCCGCCGACACCGGCGGTGGCCCACGGCTTGCCGATCCCCGGCCTGGTGGCCGACGCCGGCGGGGATTCACCCACCGCCCGCAAGCGGCGGGATGAGATCGTGACCGCCGCCACCGACGTGATCGCCAGCGAGGGGCTGCACCGCCTGTCGCTCGCGCGGATCGAGGCCAAGTGCAAGATGAGCCGCGGGCAGCTCACCTACTACTTCAAATCGAAGGAAGACATCCTGCTGGCGGTGTTCGACCGGATGCTCGCGGGCATGATCCGCGAGGCCATCGCCACGGCCGAGCGGAGCGGGGTGGCCCGGCCCGGCGAGGGGTCGGTCCTCGACCGCATTCAGCACGGGTTGGGGAAGATGATGAGCGGGCAGGGGCACGAACAGACCGAACTGCACTCCCTCGTCCACACGTTCATGGCCCAGGTGCGGCACCGCGACGACTACCGCCGCAAGCTGGCGGCGGCCAACGCCGGCTGGCGGGGGCACATCGCCGCCGACATCACCGCGTCCGCCGGCGGTGTGCCCCCGCCGGTGTCGCCGGCCGTCACCGCCAGCATCGCCATGGCCCTGTTCCAGGGTCTCGGCGGGCAACTGGCCGTCGACCCCGAGGCGTTCGACCGCGCCGCCGTCGCCGACGCCTGCCTCCGCATTCTCGCCCCGCTGCTCGGCCCACCCCCGGACGCCCGAGGTGACCCATGACCGATCACGACGACCCCGTCGCGCTGCAAACGGCCACCCCGCCGGACGGGTCCGCCCTGCCGCCCCCGCGGGCCGCCCGCACGCCGCCGCCCATCTCGGCGAGCGCGAACGCCTCGCCCGAACTCCGCGACCGGGTGAAGAAGCTCCGCATCGGCGGGGGCGACGGCCAGGGCGGCGGCAAGGGGTCGTTCCTCGGCCGCACGGTGTGGCTGCCGTGGGGGCTGTGCGCGCTGCTGGCCCTCACGTGGGGCGCGGTGGCCATGCGCACCTACCGCAACGGGCCGGCGAGGGACGACGGCGGCGGGGCCATCGTGACCGACTCGGGCGGCGGGTCGTCCGGGTCGTCGTCGGCCGGCGGCGGCAACCCTTCTTCGGCGCCCGTGCCGCCCGGAACGATCCGCTGGGAAGGGAAGGGCGTGCTGGTGACCGCCCGGCAGATCAGCGTCAGCCCGATCGACGTGGGCGGGAAGGTGCTCGAACTCCGCGGGCCGCAGTACCCGCTCGACACCGCCGTCGGGCAGAGCGTGCTCGGCGGGCTGCTGGCGGCGGCACAAACGCCGCGGAAGTTCGAGGAGGGGGCGCTGTACCGCGAGGGCGACATCATCGCCATTCTGGACTCGGCCTCGTACAAGGCGCAGGTGAGCGAGGCGAAGGCGGGCGTGATGTCGGCCGAACAGCGGCTGGAAGCGGCCGTGCAGCGGCGGGAGGCGCAACTGCCGGCGTCGGTGCGGAAGGTGGAGGTGGAGCAACTGGAGGCGCAGTTGAAGGAGGCGCAGGCGAACAAGCTGCAAGCCGAGCAGGAGTTGGGCCGGCAGGAGCGGCTCGGGCCGTCCGCGTCCGTCCGCGAGTTGCAGCAGGCCCAGGCGACGGCCACCACGTCGTCGGCGCGAGTGACGAATCTGGAAGCCTCGCTGGTGCTGCTGAAACTCGGCCCGCGGAAGGAGACCCTGGCCGCGTTCGAGGCCGACGTGAAGAGCGCCGAGGCCGACGTGGCCGCCGCCTCCGCCCGCCTGGCGTCGGCCACCTGGCGACTGGACAACTGCACCATCAAGGCGCCCATCGGCGGCACCGTGCTGACGAAGAGCGCCGAGGTGGGCAAGCTGGTCAACCCGATGGCCTTCTCCGGCGGCGGGGCCATTTGCGACCTGGCCGACCTGGCCGACCTGGAAGCGGAACTGAAAGTGGCCGAGCGGGAGATCGCCAAGGTGCGGGTGGGCATGAAGTGTACCATCCGCCCGGACGCCTTCCAGGACCGCGTGTACGCCGGCACCGTCTACCGCATCATGCCCATCGCCAACCGCGCCGACAACACGGTGAACGTCCGCGTGCGGGTGAAGCTGGCCGACGGCGAAACCCCCGGCACCTTCCTGAAGCCGGAGATGGGCGCGGTGGTGAGCATCCGGGAGTGAGGAGACAGGAGCCGCGGAGCGGCGGCAGATGTTAGCCAGGGGTGGAGCGACCGAAGGGAGCGGAACCCCTGGAACCGGAATCGGGAAATGGACCAAGCCCCGGAGGGGCGACAGAAGGGATCATCTGCCGCCCCTCCGGGGCTTGTGAAATGCGTGGTTGGGTCCAGGGGTTCCGCTCGCCTGCGGCTCGCTTCACCCCTGGATAACTTCTGCCGCCCCTCCGGGGCGAAGCACCGACAGGGGCACACTCATGGCGATTGTGGAAGTCGTCGAACTGGAAAAGACCTTCAACCCCGACTCGCCCGAGCCGATCCGGGTGCTCGACGACCTGAACCTGGAGGTCGAGGAGGGCGAGTTCGTCGCCCTCATGGGGCCGTCGGGCAGCGGCAAGACGACCCTCCTGAACCTGATCGCCGGCCTGGACACGCCCACGCACGGCAGCATCCGCGTGGGCGAGCAGGTCATTTCCACCATGTCCGAGAGCGAGCTGGCCAAGTGGCGGACGCGGAACGTCGGGTTCGTCTTCCAGTTCTACAACCTGCTGCCCGTGCTCACCGCCGCCGAGAACGTGGAACTGCCCCTGCTGCTGCTGCCGATGACCGCGAGCGAGCGGCGGGAGCGGGTACGGAACGCGATGGACATCGTCGGCCTGCTCGACCGCATGAAGCACCGGCCCGGCAAGCTGAGCGGCGGCCAGTGCCAGCGGGTGGGCATCGCGCGGGCGATTGTGACCGACCCGACGATCGTGGTGTGCGACGAGCCGACCGGCGCGCTCGACGCCAAGAGCGCCGAGAACGCGCTCGACCTGCTCGACCAACTGCGGGAGACGTTGGGCAAGACGATCATCATGGTGACGCACGACCCGCACGCGGCCGCGCGCGCCCAGCGGATCATCCACCTGGAGAAGGGGCGGATCGTGGACGCCGACGCCCCCGTGCGGAAGGCCTTACCGGCACGGTGAATTGCCGACCGGGTGGCCGACTCTCGCCGAGAGTCGGACCGGGGGGGCGACACGTGGGAAGCCCGCGTGCGGCGAGTGAGGGCCTTCACCCGCTCCACGCTCGTCACTGATGCAGACCCCCCGGTCCGACTCTCGGCGAGAGTCGGCCACCCGCCCGACCACACTCGGAGACTCCACCATGCCCCCGGAAGCGGCGGCGTTCGTCGGCGGCGGGCCCGACCTGTCGCTCATGCAGTTGGCCATCTACGCCGTCCTCGGCCTGCTGGCGGTCATCTTCATCCTCACCGTCATGGGCGTCGGCACCCTGCCCATCTTCTTCCTCGCCCTGTTTGCGATGCAACTCGGCCTGTCAGTCGCCCAGAACCTGCCCGACCCCATCGGCAAGTGGAGCAAAGTCGGCGGGCTGGTGTTCCGCAACATGCGGCGAAACCTGCTCCGCACCGCGCTCGTCTACGTCGCCCTGTTCGTGCTCACCGGAATGCTCACCCTCATCTACACGTTCGTCACGTCGCTGGACAAGCTGACGGCCGACAAAGAGGGGCAGCAGTTGGTCATCCTGACGGAGAAGCACAGCATCCCCAGCCAGATGCCGCCCGGCCACGAGGGGCGGGTGCGGGAGCTGCTGATGGAACTCGACCCGGCCGACCGCCCGGCCGACCTGGACGCGAACGTCATGACCTGGAGCTTCATCGCCGGCAGCACCGAGAAGGGCAAGGCCACCCCGCAGAACACCCTCTTCTTCTTCGCCCTCAGCCCGGAGTCCATCACCGGCGGCATGATGGCCGAGCAGGGGCTGAGCCGCGAAGACCTGGGCGACGCGAACTGGGCCGAACTCCAGCGGGTGATGGAGGTGGTGAAGCAAGACAAGCGGAACGTGGTGATCGGCGAGGACCGCCTGCGGATCATGGGCAAGCGGGTGGGCGACGAGATCACCGTGTACAGCACCAACTACCCCGACCTGGCGTTCGAGTGCCGCATCGTGGGCGCGTTCCCCGGCGGCGGGCGGATGGGCGGGGCGGCGGCCATGCGGTACGACTACCTGCGGAGCAAGCTGGACGACTACGAGCGGCGGACGGGCAAGCGGCACCCGCAGGCCGACCGCTGCCTGAACCTGGTCTGGGTGCGGATGCCCAGCAAAGCGGCCTACGAGAAGCTGGCCGGCAAGGTGAACAACAACACGGCCTTCACGCCGGCGGCCAAGTTGGAGACGTTCTCGGCCATCGTCGGCGCGTTCACCGAGGGGCTGAAGGACATCCTGTGGGGCATGAAGTGGATCGTCATGCCGGCCATCGTGTGCATCATGTGCCTGGTGGTCGGCATCACCATCACCATCGGCGTGCGGGAGCGGTGGAAGGAGATGGCCGTCATGAAGGTGCTCGGGTTCGGGCCGGGGCAGGTGATGAGCACGGTGGTGGCCGAGGCGGTACTCATCGGGCTGTTCGGCGGGATGCTGGCCACGTGGGCCATGTACTTCGGCGTGATGTTGGTGGCCGGGTGGGCGAAGGGGGCGGGCGGCGGGGCGGCCTTCTTCGCCAGCCTGAAGGTGCCCGGCGAGGTGCTCTGGATGGGGCCGATGCTGGGGGTGTTCATCGGCCTCATCGGATCGGCGCTGCCCAGTTGGAGCGCCCGCAAGGTGAAGGTGAGCGAGGTGTTCTCGCAGGTGGCGTAACAACGAGCCGCGACCGCGAGGGAGCGGGTGTTGAATGCCTTGCCGAACCGCTCCCTGGTGGTCGCGGCTCGTGAGTCGGGGGTCGAATGTCTTGCCGAACCGCTCCCTGGCGGTCGCGGCTCGTGAGGGCTGCTCATGTTCCGCTTCGTCCGCACCGTGGTCGGCAAGGTGTTCGGCTTCCTCGCCACCCTCGGCGTGCTCGGCCTGTCGCTGATGCCGCTGTCGGCGCTGCTGCTGGCGTACCCGGCCGTCAACCCGCAAGAGTCGGTGCTCACCGACGCCGTCCCGCGGCGGCGGGGCTTCCTCGGCAGCATCCCCCGCCGCCTGTACGCCCTGTTCATCGGCGGGGTGGTCGCCCTCGCCCTGCTGGTGGTGTCGGTGGAGGTGGTCAGTCGCGTCACCTCGGACGCCGACACCACGCGGCTGCTGCCCGAGCAGGGGGCGTTCCGCGCCGTCTCCCGCGGCCTGCTGTCCATCTTCTCCCCGCCCCCGCCGCCGGCCGAGCCGCCCCCGGCCGACCCGTTCGCAGACGACGACGAGGGGGACGTGCAGCCGGACGACGAGCGGAAGGCGAAGCGGGCCGAGTACGAGCAGCGGCTGAAGTCGCTCGAAGCCTACCCGCCGTGGGTGCGGGAGGCGCTCACCGTGCCGGTGGCCGACCGCCTGCCGCCGGCCATGATCGAACACTGGCCGTTCGTCATTCTCGGCGTGTACCTGCTGGACGTGGGCGTGCTCCTGCTCATCGGCCGCGTGCCGCTCCAGTACAACGTGCGGAACCTGAGCGTGCGGTGGAAGACGAACGCCATGACCGCCTTCGCCTTCGCTTGCGTGGTCGGCCTGCTCGCCTTCCTGCTGGCGTTCGTGAACGGCATGAACCGCCTGACCGAGGGCAGCGGCGTGCCCGGCAACGTGTTCGTGCTGAGCGACGGCTCCACCGACGAGGTGTTCAGCAACCTGGGGTACGGCGACCTGGGGAACGTGGAGCGGGCGCGGGTGGGCGAGGAACTGGCCGTGGACGCGGCCGGCAAGCCGGCGCTCGACCCCCGCGGGAAGAAGCGGTGGAAGGCGATCACCCCGCTCGTCATCCGCAGCGAGCAGGCGGCGGACGGGCAGAAGGTGTACTGGTCGAGCAAGGAGACGTACTACAGCGTGAACATGGCGGTGCCGAACAGCGAGCGGCGGCGGTTCGTGCAACTGCGGGCGCACGAGGACGCGGACATCTCGGCGAAGGTCCACGCCGTCGAGTTGCAGAGCGGGCGGTGGTACGCCCCGGTGGGGGTGGACGAGAACAGCCGGGTCGAGTGCGTCGTCGGCACGGGCATCGCCAAGACGTTCGGCGCGGACGTGGGCAAGCCCGCCCTGGTGCCCGGCGACACGTTCGAGCTGGGCGACATGACGTGGGTCATCACCGGCATCATGAAGAGCGAGGGGAAGACGTTCGGGTCCGAGATCTGGGTGAAGAAGTTCGACCGGGTGACGAAGACGTTCGGCAAGGAGAAGTACACCACCATGGTGCTGCGGACCGACAAGGACACGCGGCAGGCGAGCCGGGCGTTCGCCAACTTCCTGAACGACCAGGACAAGTACCCGACCGAGAAGCTGAAGGCGTTCAGCGAGCCGGACTACTACGCCGAGCAGTCGAAGACGAACAACTTCTTCCTCACGTGCGTGCTGGTGGTGTGCGTGGTCATGGCCGTCGGCGGGGTGTTCGGCATGATGACCACCATGTTCGCCAGCATCGCCCAACGCATCCGCGACATCGGCGTGCTGCGGCTGCTCGGCTTCAAGCGGTGGCAGGTGATGGTGTCGTTCCTGCTCGAAGGGCTGGCGGTGGCGGCCGTCGGCGGGCTGCTCGGCGTGCTCCTCGCCTGGCTGCTGGCCGACGGGCGCTCGGCGACGAGCACGCTGAGCGGCGGGGGCGGCGGGCCGGGCGGCAAGACCATCGCCCTGACCATCAGCGTGGACGCGCAGGTGATCGCGCTGGCCCTGCTGTTCACGTTCGTCATGGGGCGACTCGGCGGGCTGGTGCCGGCACTCAGTGCCATGCGGATGAAGATTCTGGACTCGCTGCGGTAAGCCGGCCGCACGAGCCGCGACCGCCAAGGAGCGGGTTTGGCACGACCGCCGGCCCCTTCGGGGCGGGGTTCGTTTCGCTCACCTTCCCAGGGCTTCCGCCCTGGGCTACATCCGACGGCCGCTTCGCGGCGATGGTGGCTGGCACTGTTCGCGTCCCGAAGGGACCGCCGGACGTAGCCCAGGGCGGAAGCCCTGGGTTCCGGAACCCCGCTCCCTGGTGGTCGCGGCTCGTCCTACACTTCCCCCATGAACCCGATCGTCTTCGCCCTGCGGCGGCCGTACACGGTGATGGTCGGCGTGCTGGCCGTCGTCGTCGCCGCCCTGCTCGCCACGTCGCGCTCCAAGGTGGACGTCTTCCCCCCACTCAACACCCCCGTCATCTACGTCTGCCAGCCCTACGGCGGCATGAACCCGCAGCAGATGGAGGGGCTGCTCACCACCTACTACGAGTACCACTTCCTGTACGTGAACGGTATCGAGCACGTCGAGAGCAAGAACATCCAGGGCATGGCCCTGCTCAAGCTGTACTTCCACCCCGGCACCGACATGGGCGAGGCCATGGCCGAGACGGTGGCGGCCGTCAACCGCTCGCGGTTCATGATGCCCCCCGGCACCGTGCCCCCGTTCGTGACCAGACTGGACACCGGCAGCGCGTCCCTCGGCTACCTCGTGCTGAACAGCGAGACGCTCAGCATCAAAGAGATCCAGGACATCGCCACCATGCGGGTGCGGCCGATGTTCTCCAGCGTGCCGGGCGTCAGCACCCCGCCGGCGTTCGGCGGCAACCAGCGGGCTGTGGTCGTCACCGTGGACCCCGACAAACTGGCCAGCCAGAAGCTGAGTCTGGACCAGATCACGAAAGCCGTGGGCGACGGCAACGTGGTCGCGCCGAGCGGCAACCTGCGACTCGACGACCGCAACTGGCTGGTGAACACGAACGCCATGGTCGGGGCGAACCCGGCCGCCGAACTCGGCCGCATCCCCGTCAAGCAGGCCGACCCGCCGGTGTTCCTCAAAGACGTGGCGACCATCACCGACGGGGCCGACATCACCGCCGGGTACGCGCACGTGAACGGCCGGCGGTCGGTGTACATGCTGGTCATGAAGCGGTCCGACGCCAGCACCATTGCGGTGGTGAACGAGCTGAACAAGGCGCTGCCGAAGATGCGGGACGCCGCCCCGGAGGTGGACATCCAGTTCGCGTTCGACCAGTCTCCGATCGTGAAAGAGGCCATGTGGGGCGTCGGCATCGAGGGGGCGGTGGGGGCGGTGCTGACGGGGCTGATGGTTCTGCTGTTCCTCCGCGACTGGCGGAGCGTGGTCGTCGTCGTGCTGAACATCCCGCTCGCCCTGCTCGCGGCCCTGTTCGGCCTGTGGGTGTGCGGGCAGACGATCAACCTGATGACCCTCTCCGGGTTGGCTCTGTCCGTCGGCATTCTGGTCGATGAGGCGACGGTGGAAGTCGAGAACATCCACACGCAGATGGCGAAGACGGACTCCCTCGCCCGAGCGGTGCGAGCTGGCAACCAGGAGACGGCCGTGCCGCGGCTGCTGGCCATGCTGTGCGTGCTGTCGGTGTTCGTGCCGTCGTTCTTCATGACCGGCGCGGCGCGGGAATTGTTCGTGCCGCTGTCGCTCGCCGTCGGCTTCGCCATGATCGCCAGCTACATCCTCAGCAGCACGTTCGTGCCGGTGCTGTGCGTGTGGCTGCTGCGGCCGATCAAGCAGCACGCGCACGGGCCGAGCGCGATCCAGCGGGTGTACGAGCGGTTCGTCGCCCGCACCATCGCCCTGCGGTGGGTGCTCGTGCCGGTGTTCCTGCTCGTCGCCGCGGCCGGTGCGGTGCTGCTGTTCACCCAACTGGGCACGGCCATCTTCCCGCCGGCCGACAAGGGCGTGTTCCTGTTGCGGATGAAGGCCCCGACCGGCACCCGCATCGAGCGCACGGAGGAACTGGCGCAGCACGCCCTCAAGCTGATCGAGCGCGAGGCCGGCGGCGCGCAGAACGTGAAGATGAGCGTGGGGTACGTCGGCTCGTTCCCCACCAACTACCCGATCCAGGGCGTCCACCAGTGGAGCAGCGGGCCGGAAGAGGTGCAACTGAAGGTGGCGCTGGCGCACAGCGCCGGGCTGAAAACGGAGGCATTCAAGGCGAAGCTCCGCGACGTGCTCGACCCCGAACTGAAGGCATGGCTGAAACAGAAGTGGGCGGCCGACGGCGTGCCGGAAGCCGACCGCGAGAAGCGGGCGGAGGGGCTGCGGCTGTCGTTCGAGCCGGGCGATTTGGTGAACGAGACGATGAGCTTCGGCAGCACCACGCCGGTGGAGGTGCAGATCAGCGGCAACAACATGGCCGCCACGCTGGCGCAAGCGAACCTGCTGCTGCCGAAGCTGAAGGCCATCCCCACCCTCCGCGACGTGCAGTTCACCCAGACGCAAGACTACCCGACCGTCAACGTGGCCATCGACCGCGAGCGGGCCGCCCGTAGCGGGCTGACCGCCCGCAACGTGAGCGACGCGCTCGTGCCCGCCACCGCCAGCAGCCGGTACATGTCGCCGATCTACTGGCTCGATCAGAAGAGTGGACAGGGGTACATCGTGCAGGTGCAGTTGCCCCCGCCGGACATGACCATCGACAAGCTGAAGCAACTGCCGGTGCATTCACCGAACGGCGTGAACATCTCCACCGCGGCCGTGACGGGCGGCACGGTGCTGCTGGCCGATGTCGCCGACATCAGCACCGGCACCACCCCCGGCGAGGTGGACCGCTACAACATGCGACGGTTCGTGAGCGTCACCGCGAACGTGGCGACGGCCGACCTGGGCGGGGTGCGGCGGGCGGTACTGAAGGCGGTGGCGGAAGCGGGCACCGAGTACACGAACGCCCACTACGACGCCGAAGAGGCGAAGCTGACCGACGGCGAGCGGGCGGAGAAGCTGCCGAAGGTGCAGGCGCAGCGCGAGGCGGATTTGAAGGCGAAGAAGCGGCCCGGCGGGGTGAACGTAGACGTGCGGGGCCAACTGGAGGCACTCGATCAGGTGCAGAACAACTTGATGGTCGGGCTATGCGTGGCGGTGCTGGCCATCCTGCTCATGCTCACGGCGTACTTCCAATCCATCCGGCTGGCGCTCGTGTCGGTGGCGGGCGTGCCGGCGACGATGTGCGGCGTCGGGCTGATGCTGTGGCTCACCGGCACCACGCTGAACCTGCAATCGTTCATGGGCGGCATCATGGCGGTCGGCGTGTCGGTGGCGAACGCCATCCTGCTGGTGACGTTCGCCGAGCGGTCGCGGGTGACGCACGGGAACGCGGCGCGGGCGGCACTCGACGGCGGGGCCGGGCGGGTGCGGCCGATCCTGATGACGAGTCTGGCGATGATCGCCGGCATGGTGCCGATGGCGGTGGGATTCGGCGAAGGGGGCGACCAGACGGCCCCACTCGGCCGGGCCGTCATCGGCGGGCTGCTGGCGAGTACGCTGAGCACGCTGTTCGCGCTGCCGGCGGTGTTCGCGGTGGTGCAGCGGAAGGCCACGTTCGCTGCCGCTTCCCTCGACCCGGACGACCCGAACAGCACGCGGTACGACGTGGGCGTGGTGAAGCTGTTCCCGGAGTGAGCCGACCGGCCCGACCGGGTGGCCGACTCTCGCCGAGAGTCGG
>JANNVG010000793.1:0-1710 GCA_031414395.1 Fimbriiglobus sp. | reverse complement strand
CGATGACGTACACGCTCACGCCCACAATCCCCGCCGCCAGGGCCACCCGCTCGAACGTGTTCGCCCCCGGCATGAGCGGCGCGAGGAGGTTGCCGGTGATGAACGCCCCGCTCGTGCCGATCATCCGCCCGCCCACGTTCGTGGCGAAGCTGCCGCCGGTGCCCCGCAGGTGCAGCGGGTACATCTTCGGCAGGTACTCGCCGAAGTAGCTGAACTGGGCGACCGTCGCCAGCCCGCACACGAACACCCCGTACACGAACCAGTCCGGCTGTTCTTTGAAGAAGTACAGGTACGTGAGCGGGAAGGCGATCACGCCGGGGATGATGAACAGCCGCAGCAGCCACCCCTTGCTGGCGATGACCACCAGCAGCACGGCCAACAGGATCCGCCCGACCAGCCCGCCCGTCTCCTGCCAGAACTGCGACTGCTCGCCGAACTCCCGCACCTCGCGGTCGGCTCGCCGCTGCTTGCCGCGGTTGTCGCCCAGATCCTTCAGCGCCTTCTCGTAGTCGTTCTTCGCCTTCAGCGCGTCGGGGTTGTCCTTGAGCATCGCGTTCAGCGCCTTCGAGTCGTCGCTCGGCGGCAGGATGGGGGCGGTCTTGGCCTTGATCTCGTCGCCCACCGCCTTCGCCTCCGCCGCCTTCGCGTCCGCCTCCGCCGTCTTCTCCTTCGCCTTCCACTCTTCCGCCTCCAGCGTCAGGCCGAACTCCTTGTCCCGCAGCTTCCGCACGTCTCGCCGCACCGCGTCCCGCTCGGCCATCTTCTCCTTCAGCCCCGGCACTTGCGTGAACGCCGCGTCCAACCGCCCCTTCGCGTCGGACAGTTGCCCGTTCAACTCGCTCGCCTCCTGTTGAAGCGGGTCGAGGACTTCCCGCTGCTCGTGCATGAGCGGCGAGCCGGGGGCGATGCGGGTGGGCGTGAGTTGCAGCGCCCCGAACGCCGACGCATACGCCGCCGCACTGAGGGCGGTGGCCACGAGCGTGACGCGGCGGAACTCGGGGGCGAACAGCGCCCCGAAGCTCGGCCGGCTGAGCTTGCCGGCCCTCCGGCGCTCGGACCACACCCGCGACTCCGGCACGAACGGCACCAGTGCCAGGATGAGCAGCCCCGGCACCAGCCCGGTGATGAGCGTGTACCGCCACGGGGCGTGCGAATCCAGCGGCTCGGGCACCGGGATGGCCGGCAGTTGCTCGGCGAACTTGCCCATCAGCGAACTGGCGAGCGTGACCACCAGCCCGCCGACGGACGAGAACGCGAGCGTCCACCCGAGGGCCAGTTCGCGGCTCCGCTTGTCGTTAAACAACTCGGCCACCCACGTGACGGCCGCCACGAACTCGACGCACACGCCGATGAACGTGGTGCAGCGGAAGGTGGCGAACATCCACACGTTCGTGCTGAACGCGGCGGCGACCGGCGAGAGGGAGTACAGGAGGATGCTGGCCACCATGATCCGCTTGCGGCCGAAGCGGTCGATCAGCCACCCGCCGAGCAGACCGCTCACGCCCCCGCACACGGCCGCCGCCCACAGGATGTTGCCCAGCCACCCGCTGACGGCCGGGTTGCTCGGGGGCACGCCGAGCAGCTCGGAGAGCGCCGGCCCGCCGATGAGCGGGAGCATGAGCAGTTCGTAGGTGTCGAACAGGAAGCCGATGGCGGCGACGGTCAGGACGAGGAAGCGGACGACCGGCGACAGCGGGGCGGGGACGGGCG
>JANNVG010000792.1:0-4780 GCA_031414395.1 Fimbriiglobus sp. | reverse complement strand
GCCTTTCGCTCCGCGAAAGTCTGCCCGACCTTTCGCGGAGCGAAAGGCAACAGTGTGGCGTGCCCCGCCGCACGGGGACACGGCGGGGCGTCGCGGCCGGTCGTCAGCGGGGTGGAGGTCATCCGGTCGTCATCAACGTCGTTGCGATCCCCGGCCGCTCGACCCGCCCTACTGGAAGTGTGTGCCTCACCCCATCGTGCGGTCGAAGATCGGGGCCATTGCCCGCAGCTTCTCGAGCAGCGAGTCGAGTGCCGGGAAGCCGATGGTCTGTGCGCTGTCGGACACCGCCTTGTCCGGGTCGGGATGCACTTCCACCATCAGCCCGTCCGCCCCCGCCGCCATGCCCGCCAGGGCCATCGCCGGCACGTACCCCCGCTTGCCGGTGCCGTGGCTCGGGTCCACCACAATCGGCAGGTGCGTGAGCACCCGCGCCGGCGGGATGACGGACAAGTCCAGCGTGTTCCGGCTGTGGTCGCAGAACGTCCGCACGCCCCGCTCGCACAGGATCACGTCGTAGTTGCCGCCGGCCAGGATGTACTCGGCCGACATCAGCCACTCTTCGAGCGTGGCGCTCATGCCCCGCTTCAGCAGCACCGGCTTGCGGCACTGGCCGACCCGCTTCAGCAGGCTGAAGTTCTGCATGTTCCGCGTGCCGATCTGGATGATGTCGCTGTACTCCTCCACCGCTTCGGCGTTCTCCGTGTCCATCAACTCCGTCACGATGCCGATGCCCGTTCGCTTCCGCACCTCGGCCAGGATTTTCAGCCCGTCCAGCCCCATCCCCTGGAAGCTGTACGGGCTGGTGCGGGGCTTGAACGCGCCGGCCCGCAGCCACCGCACGCCGCGGCTCACCAGGTGTTCGGCCGTGCGGAGCATCACGTCAACGTTTTCCACCGAGCACGGCCCGGCGATCACCGCGAACGTGCCCGCGCCGATGTCCCCGAACGGCGTCTTCACCACCGTCGGGTCGGTCTTCATCTCCCGGCTGGCCAGCTTGAACGGCTTGGTCACGCGGATGGCTTCGTCCACGCCCGGCAGCACCTCGAACATGCCTTTATCGACGGCCGTGGTGTTGCCGGTCATGCCGATGGCCGTGCGGGTGGCACCGGGCAGCGGGTGCGGGGTGAGGCCGTGCGAGGTGATGACCTCGACCACCCGCGCGACCTCGGCGGGGGTGGCGTGCGGCCGCATGACGACGAGCATGGGAGAGACCTTGCGACGGGCGACGGCCCGGAACGAATTGGTATACGACCGCCGCCGCCCCCGTCCCCCAGTCAACCGCCGCAGGAGGGAAGGGGCAACAAGTAGGTGCCGAGCGGATACCACACCCGGCGGCTCACGCCGCTCGGCTCGCCCGAATCACCCGCTCACCTTCGCCAGCCCGCTGACGGCCGGGCCGTGCATCACTTCGCCCTCGCAGGTGAACCGCGACCCGTGGCAAGGGCAGTCCCACGTCTGTTCGCCGGGGTTCCACCGCACCACCGCCCCCATGTGCGGGCAGACGGCCGACAGCTCCGTCCGCTTGCCCGATTTGTCGCAGTAGACGGCGTGCTTGGTCAGGCCCACCCGCACCACCGCCCCGTGGCCGGGCGGGATCTGGTCGGCCGACTTCACGTCCCCGCCCGTCACCCAGTCGGCGTACTGGGCGGCCATGTTCGTCGCCTCGCCCAGCAGGGTGAGCAGGGCACCGGGCATCCAGCGGTTCGGGTCGTACACGGCGGCCAGCGGGTCGGCCTCGCCGCGGATCAGGTGCGTCACCAGCCGCGCGCCGAGCGTGCCGTGCGTCAGGCCCATGCCCGAATCGCCGGTGATGACGAACAGGTTCTTGCCCCACGGCGCACGGCCGATCAGCCCCAGGCCGTCGGGCGTCTCGAACACCTGCCCGCTCCAGCGGTGCTTCACCTCGCCGGCACTCGGCACCCGCTGGCGGGTCCAGCCGATCAGCCGCCCCCACCGCTCGGCCTGGTCGTCCGCCTGCCCGGTCTTGTGGTCTTCGCCGCCGACGATGAGCAGGTCGGTGCTCTCGCCCGGCTGCACCCGCACGTAGTGGTACGGGTCTTCGGTGTCCCAGTAGAGGGCGTTCGGCACGGTGCCCGACGGCACCTCCAGGGCGACGGCGTAGGTGGTGTACGCGGCCATCTTGGTGTGCAGCACCACCCCGGCGTCGAACGGGCTGCCGGTGGCGATCACCACCTGTTCGGCCGTGACGGTGTGCCCGTTGGCGGTGGTCACGGTACACGGGTCGCCCCCGTCGATTCGTTCCACCCGCGTGTCGGTGTGGATCGTGCCGCCCTTCCGCCGCACCGCCGCCGCCAGCCCTGCCAGGTACTTCAGCGGGTGAAACTGCCCCTGCCCGGTGAACCGCAGGCACGGCCCTTCCCACAGCCCGCCGTTGTTCACCCGGTTCCGCCACTCGTGCGGGAGTTGCAGCGACTGAACGGCCTCCTCCTCCTCGCGGATGCCAACGGCCTCGTTGTAGATGCCGGGGAACAGGTAGCCGTCCACCCGCTTGAACTCGCAGGTGATCCGCTCGGTCGTGGTAATGTGTTCGATCAGGTCGATGGCGGCGCGGTGGCTGTCGGCGGCGGTCTTCGCCGTCTCCGCCCCGCGGACCTTCTTCAGCCGGCTGAAGCGGTCGTCGAGCACCCAGGCCAAATGTGCGGTGGTGAACGCCGTTTCGCCCTGCCCGACCTCCGGCCCGGCTTCCAACAGCACCACCCGCTTGCCGGCGTCGGCCAACAGGTACGCGGAGGTGAGTCCGGCGATGCCCCCGCCGACCACGCACACGTCGCACGTGGTGGAGGCGTCGAGCGGGGGGGCGGCGCGGGCGAACGGATCGATGGCCCAGGGGGACGAGGTGGACATGGTCGGCTCCGGTGAGGGTCAAGGGACGATGAGCTTGGTGTTGTCCGCTTCACCGGCGGCCACCGGCGTGCCGTCGGCGGTACGGGTCCGCCACACATCGATGAGCGCCAGGGTGACGGCCAGCACGCACGGGCCGAGGATCATGCCGGACACGCCGAACACGGCCAGCCCGCCGATGAACGCCAGCAGGGTGGGCACCGGGTGCAGTTTCAGCCGCTGGCCGGCACAGCAGGCGTACAGGTAGTTGCACACCGGCCCGGCCATGAGCACGCCCCACGCGGTCAGCACCGCCGCCTGCCACCACTGCCCTTCGGTCGCCAAATACACCGCCGCCGGCACCCACACCAGGAACGCGCCGACGAACGGCAGGATGCCGAGGATGGTCATCACCACCCCCCACAGCACCGGGGCGGGCAGGCCGAGCGCCCAGAACAGCAGCCCGCCGCTCACCCCTTGCACGGCGGCGGTGACGAACGTGCCGTACACAGTCGAGTGGATGGCGTCGGCCGCGCGGGTGAAGATGCGGTCGGCGGTGGCGGCGGACACGGGCAGGAAGCCGCGGGCCTGGGCCGCCAGCGAGCGGTGGTCGCGCAGGGCGAAGAAGAGGACGAACACCGCCACCAGCGTTTGCAGCATGGCGTCGGCCGCCCCCTTCACCACGCCGAACGACGAGCCGAGCAGTTTCTCCAGCCAGTCGCGGGTGCGGGCCTCCACGTCGGCCGGGTCGAGTTGGGCGATCGGCGGGCCGACGTACGGCAACCTCGCGGCCATGTCTCGCCAGCCGGTTCGTCGCACCTCGTCTTGCGCCGCTTCCGACTCCTTCACCACCTCGGCGTCCGTCTTGGATTCGCTCGTCGCCTTCTCCGCCGCCTGCTTCCCCGCTTTGTCCGCCTTTACGGACGTCTCCGCCTGCACCTGCCCGGCCGCCCGTTGCGTCTCCACCGTCAACTGCCACCCGACGAGTGCCACCGGCACGCCGATGAGCAGCACCACCAGCGTGGTGGTGATCCCGGCCGCCCAGTTGCCCGGCTTCAGCCGCCGCTCGACCCACCGCTGGGCGGGCAGGGCCACGACCGCCAGGGCGAGGCCCCACGTCAGCCCGGCCAGGAACGGCAGGGTGAGCAGCACGCACACCACGACGGCCGCCACCGTGAGGGCGGCCAGCGTCGCCGTTCGCGGCCAGTTGTTGCGGGATGACGAATCGGGTGGGGCGGACATACCGACCTCCGGCGGGACAGCCTGGAGGCGGTGGTGCAACTTCCGTTCCATTCGAATCGGGGCGACCGTCGCACGGTCGCCAAGAACGGTCACAGCACGGCTTCGATGATGTCCACTTCTGGCACGTGCTTGCGGAGTTCGGCTTCCAGCCCGGTGATGAGCATGGGGATGGTGGCCGGGCAACTGGCGCACGCGCCGGCCAGCCGCACCGACGCGATGCCGTCGGCCACCGCCACCACCTCCACCTCGGCCGGGTTCAGGTCCATCGCGGGGGCGGCGTGGCACCGCATCGCTTCCGCGACTCGGGCGTGTAGGTCGGGCGAATCGGACATCGGGGGACTCTCCGCGGGTGGGAATTCACACCCAATGGTACGCCATCTGCATTGTCGTTTCCCATTCGGGCCGTCCGCCCGTTCACCCGGAGAGTGCCATGGGAACCATCCTGCTCATCATCCTCGTGGTCATGCTGCTCAGCGCGCTGCCCACCTTCCCGTACTCGCGGAAGTGGGGGTACGCGCCGTCCGGCATCGCTTCCGTGCTGGTAATCGTGCTGATCGTGCTGCTGCTGATGCAGGTCATCCCGTGGGGGTTCAACACCAGCGTGTCGCCGACGCCGCTGCCGTAAGTCGGGCCGGCTTGAAGTGCTCTGCTCGCTCCGCGAGCGGGTTGAAGTAGTCTGCTCGCTCCTCGAGCGGAC
>JANNVG010000791.1:0-7630 GCA_031414395.1 Fimbriiglobus sp. | reverse complement strand
CGCGACGCGACGGCGGCGGGGGGGTGATAACGCGCCGCGCCCGCGAGGGAGCGGGGTGAAATCATCGCTCCCTCGCGGTCGCGGCTCGTCATTTCACCGGCACCGGCTTCCGGTCGCTCGCCGGCACCTTCGGGTCGACGGCCACGTACACCACCTCGGCGTCGGTCACGTGGATGGTCTGCGTGTCGCGCTCGGCCATCACGTCGATGTGCATGGTCACGGACGTGCGCCCCAGCCGCACCAGAGTCGTCACGAACCGCACCACGTCGCCGACCAGCACCGGCTGCTTGAACTCGACGCGGTTGATGGCGACCGTGACGAACGCGGAGGTCGAGTTGCCGCCGGCCAGCAGCACCTCGCGACGTGCCCCGATGCTGCCGGCCATGTCGATGTAGCTCAGAATCACCCCGCCGAAGATGGTGCCGAACGGGTTCGTGTCCCGCGGCATCATCACCACTTGAATCGCGTTGAACGGCTCGGACATCGGGTTGCTCACCTGTGGGGCGATGGGGGTAGAGTAGCAGTTGCGACCGGAGGGAGCGGGGATGACCGAAGCCGAATGGCACACGAGCGACGACCCGTTCGCCCTTCTCCGCGACCTGCCGGGGGTCGGAACGCAGCGGAAGGAGCGGCTGCTGATACTCGCAGCGTGCGAGCGGAACCCGCGGCCGTTCCGGGAGATCAACGCCGCCGAACCGCTGGCGCTCGCCGCCCGATTGGTCGAAGGCACGGCGGACGCGGCCGAACGGAAGCGGGAGCGACAGCGGCTCATGGCCGGGTGGTCAGAAGCGGCCTGGCCCGTCGCCCACTACATCGCCCACCAACTGCTCGCGCGGAGAAGGGTATCGGCGGCTCGGCTGTTCTGGAACGTGATCGAACTGAGCCGGCAAGTGGCGTTCGTCACTGGGCGTGAGGGGCGGGTCGTGATGGTTGATCCGCGTGGTGCGGAGATGGCCGAGCGCGCGGCTCTGGCGCACGACTGCCGCGACATGTTCGGCAACCCGTTCCGCCCCATCAGCCTCGAACCCCGTTGGCAGACCGAAACCGTCGTCGCGCTCGCCGCCGGCATCTTCGCCGACCGTGCCTTCGACCGGATGCCCATTCTGGCGGACGCGCTCGAAGAAGTGGGCTGCGACAACACCGACATCCTCGCTCACTGCCGAGGCGACGGCCCGCACGTCCGCGGATGCTGGGTGGTCGATCTGCTGCTGGGGAAGTCGTGAGCGGGCGAACGGCGCGACGTGAGTCCGCCGGTGATGCCCCCCACCCCCACTCTACGCCCGCTACCTGCACGCCAGCCTGCTCGCCCGCCACGGGCAGTACCCGCAGGCGGTGGCCGAGTTCGAGTAGGCGTCCGCGTTCGGGTACGGGCCGGACGCCGACCGCGGGGCGGCCGTCTCTGCCCTGTAGTCGGGCGACCCGTTGCGGGCGGCGTGGTGGCTCATCCGGCACATCGCCAAGCGGACGGACGACACGGACGACACCCCCCCGCACGTCTTCCTGCGGCTGATCGAGGTGGGCAAGGCTTACCACGCCTGGGCCGACCTGTTGTCCGCCGTGACGGGTGCCGCCACGCCCCCGCAGACGGTGGCGTGGCTGTTCTCCGGGCTGGCCTTCTGCCTGAAACGGAACGGCCGCCTGGACGACGCACTGTCGGCCTTCCGCCTGGGCCGGCAATCACCGCCGCCGGCCGGCAGTCGGCTGACGGACGCGGTGCGGCCCCTCCTGGCCGCCCTGGTCCCGCTCGGCTCGCCGACCGCGTGGGCGGACTTGCGGTCGCGGTTGTCGGCGGACGAGCAGCAGAAGGTCGAGGCGGAGAAGGAGGCGGCATGGCTCGAGCGGGAGAAGGAGAAACAGTCCGGCCTGCGGCCGGACGGGGAGGTCATCTTCAACCAGCGGCACCGACAGTTCGGCAAGATCCGCGCGCACTCCGGGGGGAACTGTTCTTCCACCTGAACTACGTGACCACCGACGACCTGAAGCGGCAGTTGGAGGCGGGCACCGATGCCGGTGTCGTTCGACGAGGGGCGGGGCCACTGGTGGAGGAGGGCTTCGTCGAGCGTCGTCTCGCTGGGCATTGGCGACTCCGAACGTGTGCGACACGCGTGTGAGAGCCAGTTCCTGAATCCGGGCAGCCTGCATGTGACTCGGGCGTCAAGCGGCGCAGGCTGGGGCGGCGTCGGCCAGTTGCCGTTGATACATATTGAGTGTTAACATCATGCTCCGCATGTAGACATTGCTCCGCGAGATCCACCCCCGCCCTTCGTACTCCCGCGCCAGCAATCGACTCCCCCGCAGCCAGGAAAAGTACCGCTCCACCAGCCACCGCTTGTGTTGCGGGATGAACTCCGTCTGCCCCGTCAGCGTGGACACGATGACCAACCGATATCGCGTGCCCGACGCCGTCATGGACTCCGTCAACGTGTCCCGGTGGTACGCCGCGTCGGCCAACACGGTGGCCAACCCGCGGTCCCCCTCGACCGCCCGCAGCACCTCCTCGGCCCCGGCCGCGTCGCTCACCCCCGCCGACGTGACGGCCACGGCGAACACCAGGCCGAGCGAGTCCACAGCACGTGCCGCTTCCGCCCCTTCAGTCTCTTGCCACCATCGAACCCGGCGTCGGCGGCCGTTTCCGCCGATTTGACCGTCGGCGAGTCGAGGCGGAACAAGGACGGGGCGGGGTCTCGGCCGTCCGCCACCCGCACCCGCTCGGCCAGCGCCCGCTGCACCCGCTCCCACGTGCCCCTGCGGGCGAACGTCTCGTGCCAGTTGGACACCGTCTTCCACGGGATGGCGAAGTCTTTGGGCAGCATCGCCCACTGGCAACCGGTCTTGAGCCGATACGACATGGCGTTGATGGCGCGCCGCAGGTTGGTCGTGATGGGCGCGCCGAACGTGTTCGACGGGGGTACGAGGGGTGCCACAATCGCCCACTGGTCGTCCGCTAAGTCGGTGTCATAGGTGGTGTTATTTTTGGATGTATCGGGTGGCACATAATCCGGGTGGTATGGCATCGGGGGCATCCATGCGATAGTTGTCGGGGCGACTGGCCGAGGGAACAAGATGCCACCCCCAGACCACCGCGTCCCCCCAGCTTCAGGAACCGGCTCTCAGGTCTTGGCCGGGGTGAAGGCGGAAGGCGAACGTTCTCAACGACGGCTCCGGTGCCGGTCATCGCCGCGAGCTTGCGAGCGTCCATAGTGGAACGCTCGCGAGCTCGCGGCGATGACAAGTGTCAGTGAGGGATGAGGTCCGCCCACCTCACTTCTTCTCTTCTTTCGCCTTCACCTCCACCACCTTCCACAGCTGCTTCTTGCTCTTCTCGTCGGCCTTGTTCTGGATCACCCCGCCCTCGCGGGTGGCGTCCAGCACCAGCCCGCTGCCCTTCGCCTTCAGCCGCCGCTCGTCGCCCTTGCCGTCCCACTGGAACCGCTGGTTGTCCACGTCTTCGGTCCCCTTATCGTCGTAGATGATGATGTCGGCCCCCTCGTCGCCGCTCGCCTCGTTCACGTCCAGCACCTTGCCGCTCTTCACGTTCACCACCTTCAGCCACTCGCCGTCCTTCACCACCTTCCACTGTCGGGCCGGCTTGCCGTCTTCATCCTTCGCCAGCACGCACTTGGCCGCCGCCTCCTCGGAGTCGTCGGCCACGCCCAGCACCTTGCCCGACTCGACGTGAACGATCTTCACCACCGGGTCGGCCTTCTTGTCGTCCTTCTTGTCTTCGGCTGGACTGACCACGACCGCCGCCAGCACTGCTGCCACGCCCAGAAGCCACTTCGACATGATCGCTCTCCGCGTTGTGAGATGTGTGCCGCCGGTCCGACGGCCCGGACATTGTAGCCGCCGCCCTTCCGCCCCGCCGCCGGCCTGCTACCATACCCGGATTCTTCACCTCCCAAGTAAGCAGGCACGGCATGGGACGGCGGTTCGTCGAACACCTCCGCGACGGCGAGTCGCTGGACGACATTTACCTGGTCACGGACAAGCAGATGCGGGTGAACCGGAACGGCATCCCGTTCATCCAGATGGAGCTGCGGGACCGCACCGGGGCCATCCCCGCCCGCCTGTTCAACGCCGGCGAGAACGTGTTCCGCACGTTCGAGAACGGCGACTACGTGCAGTGCGAGGGGAAGGCCCAACTGTACCAGGGGGGGATGCAGGTGGTGCTCGACCGCCTGGAGAAAGTGGACCCACACAAGGTGATCGCAAGCGACTTCCTGGCGCAGTCCGAACAGGAAATCCCAAAGCTGTACGAGCGGCTGCGCACTCACCTGCTGCGGTTGGGCAACCCGCACCTGCGGGCGCTCGCCGAGTGCTTCCTGATGGACGACCCGTTCGTGCGGGCGTTCACCGCCTGCCCCGCGGGGGTAAAGCTGCACCACGCCTACCTGGGCGGGCTGCTCGAACACACCGTTGTCATGATGGACATCGCCGAGCGGGTGGTGCCCTTCTACCCCGGCGCCGACAAAGACCTGGTGCTAATGGGCCTGTTCCTGCACGACATCGGCAAGACCCGCGAGCTGAGCTTCACCAAGGCGTTCGGGTACACCGACGAGGGCCAACTGATCGGGCACATCCCGATGGGCGTGGAGATGCTGACGGAGAAGCTGCCGCAGGTGAGCGAGCTGACCGGCGAGGCGTTCCCCCGCGAGCTGACCGTGCGGCTGAAGCACCTGATCCTCAGCCACCACGGGACGCACGAGTTCGGCAGCCCGAAGGTGCCGATGACGCCCGAGGCGATGTTGGTTCACTCCATCGACATGATGGACACGCGGATGCACATGATCCTGCGGGAGATCCGCGAGGACCGGCACAGCCCGTCGGCGTGGACGCCGTACAACCACACGCTCGGCCGGCGGCTGTACAAGGGCGGGCCGAACGGCGAGCTGTTCGCCGCCGGCGGCGAGACCTACGACTGACGGGCGGTGTTGGCATCCCGACCGTCGAATGCAATAATAGTTTCGTGAGCCACACGACAAGGGAGCCAACATAACCCCGACCGTTGCATTCCCCGATCTGACCGCGGACGTTGCCCTGCCGACGGAGGGCGAGGTGGGTCGATATCCCCCATTGTCGGCTGAAGCCCGCACCCTGGCCGAGTGGTATGCGAGTGACGAGTTCGCACGCCAACTGCTCGCCACATTCGAACAGGCGCGGCTGGCCGCCATCGCGTCAAACCCGCCGAGTCCGACGAAATGAACCCCGTCGCCCAACTCTGGGTCGTGGCCGGTCCGAACGGGCTGGCAAGACGACGTGCGTCCAGAACTCACCGTTCAAGGAAATGTTGCACGGCGTCACATTCCTGAACCCCGACGACGTGACCAAGCAGTTGTTAATCGCCCGCGTGTTCACAGGGTTCGCTGACCCGCCGCCCGGTGTGCTGCTGGAATGCTTCCTGACGGCCGCCAATCAGGTCGAACGGCAGGTGGTCGAGGCCGTCGAGCGGGGAGATGCGGTCGGGGTGGAGACGGTGTTGAGTACCGACAAGTACCGCTCACTCGTCGAACGTGTTCGGCGACTCGGCGGGTTGTTCAACCTCCTCTACGTCACGGTCGCCTCGCCGGACATCGCCGTCCGCAGGGTCGCCACTCGCGTTCACAAAGGTGGGCACGACGTGCCGACCGACAAGATTTCTGAACGGTATCACCGCTCACTCGCCAACCTCCCCTGGTTCGCCGCCAACGCGAACAATTGCCTGGTCATCGACAACTCAAGCGACGACCCGGCAGTATCGGCAGTCATTCGCGCCCGTGTGATGAACGGCGTCCTCACCCACCTCGACCCGGACAGCCCGCCGCCGCTGCTGGCCGCCCTGTCCACGCTTCCCCGTGCGTGACCGGGTCCGTTCTATACTCGGCTTCCGCCCCGCGGTATCATCACCTCCGTCCCTCCCTCTCCTCTCTCGGGACCAGCCATGTCTCACCTCTCCCGCCGTGAAATGCTCCGTGACGTCGGCCGCGGCATGTTCGTCGCCGGCCTGGGTGCCGCCCTCACGTCCGACCTCGGCCTCGGCCGGCTGCTGGCCGACGACGCCACCGACCGCCTCACCTTCGGCGACCTCGACCCGCTGGTGGACTTCATCCGCACCACCGCACCGGACAAGTTCCTGGCGGCGGCGGTGAAGAAGCTGGCCGACGGCACCGACCTGAAACACCTGACCGCGGCGGCGGCCCTGGCGAACGCGCGGGCGTTCGGCGGGGAAGACTACGTCGGCTTCCACACCCTGATGGCCCTCGCCCCGGCGTACCACATCGCGGCCGAAGAGGCCGACGCCAAGCTCCGCCCGCTGGCCGTGCTGAAGGTGCTGTTCCGCAACGCCAACCGATTCAAGGAGACCGACGCCGCGAGCAAGGACACGCTCAAGCCGGTCGCCCCGTTCAAAGGCGAACCGGCCACCGGAACGCAACTCCGCGACGCCGTGCGGAAGAACGACGCCACCGCCGCCGAGCGCGCCTTCGCCAGCGTGTGCGGGGGCAAACCGGCCGACGCCGTCAACCCGCTCATGGAGATGGTGGACGACGCGACCGACGTTCACCGCGTGGTGCTGGTGTCGCGGTCGTGGGACTTGCTCGACTTCGTCGGGGCGGCGCACACGCACACCCTGCTGCGGCAGTCGGTGCGGTTCTGCCTGAAGGGCGAGGCGCACGCGAACCAGGTGAAGTATTCGCAGCACGTGCGGGAGACGCTGCCGAAGGTGCTCGACCAGCACAAGCTGACCGGCAAGACGCTGGGCGGGAAGGCGGCCGACGACGCCTGGGTGGGCACGCTGTGCGACGCCATCTTCACCAGCAACCCGGCGGACGCGGCGGGGGCGGCGGCGGAAGCGCTGGCGGCCGGGTTCGCCCCCGACGCCATCGGCGAGGCCATCACCCTCGCGGCCAACCAACTGGCACTGCGTGACGAGGGCCGACCGAAGGGGCAGACCTCGGCGAACAAGGGGGTGGGCAGTTGCCACGGCGACAGCATCGGCGTGCACGCCTGCGACTCGGCCAACGCCTGGCGAAACATCGCCCGCATCGGCGACAGCCGCACCACCGCCAGCAGCCTGATTCTGGGGGCGTATCAGGTGGCGAGCGACCGCACCAACCGCGGCGGCGAGTTCACCAAGTGGCAGCCGTACCCGCGGGGGGAACACACCGAAAAGGTGAAGGACGTGCCGGCCGACAAGCTGCTGACCGAACTGGAAGCGGCGATCAAGGCGAACGACCAGGGCCGCGCCGCCGCCCTCACCGCCAGCCTGGGTGACGCGACCAAGCCCGAACCCGCGGCCGTGTTCGGTGTCCTGCGGAGGTACGCGGTGAGCGAAGACGGTGCCCTGCACGCCGAGAAGTTCTACCGCACCACGGTGGAGGAGTTCGCCACCGCCCGCGCCGCCTACCGCTGGCGCTACCTGACCGCCCTGGCCCGCGTGACCGCGAGTGCACACGGCCTGCCCGCCCCCGGCGTGTGCGAAGCCGCGAAGTTGCTCGTGGGGTGAGTGGAGCCGCGGAGCGGCGACCGATGTTAGCCAGGGGTGAAGCGAGCGGAACCCCTGGAAGCGCAGGCGAAATGTGAACAAGCCCCGGAGGGGCGACAGACGGCGGGGGTCTGCCGCCCCTCCGGGGCTTGTATGGTTTTCGCGCCTCGG
>JANNVG010000790.1:0-2109 GCA_031414395.1 Fimbriiglobus sp. | reverse complement strand
AAGGGGGGAGGTGTGTTACTCACCTCCCCCCTTGCGGGGGAGGTCGCCGGAGTACGCGGAGCGAACTCGGCGGGAGGGGGGCAGCCGACAACCAATCGCACACGGTCGGTCACTTCTCGACGGCGCGCGTGAACCGCACATAATGGACCCGTATGCCCGCCTTCAACTCGGTCGGGCGGTCGCCCCCGTTGGTGTCGTAACAGACGGTCAACTTGTCGCCGTCGATCACGAACCGCCCCTTGAACACCGACTTGCCGTTGTTGCCGTCGCGGATGTAGTCGATCTCCTCCGGCTTGGCCGGGTCGGTACACACCAGGCGGGTGGTCATGTTCGCCTCGTTCGGCCGCAGTTGGCCGTTGTCCCGCCGGTGGATGGTCAACTTCTCGCCGTCGATGTCCCACACCCACGGGTTGCCTTTGGTCACGTCGGCGTCGTTGGCGTTCAGTTCCACGCACTCCCACCGGCCGTCGAGCGACGGGGCTTTCGCCTTCACCGCCTTCGGCACAGGGGCGGCGATTGCGACCGCCGCCACGCACGCCGTCACGAGCAACACCCGCATGGGAACCCTCCGGTCAGTTGTCACGCACCCGCCGATAGACGTAGTGCCAGCCGTCTCGCCCTTCGGACAGGTCGGCCGGGCGGGGGGCGTCCTGTTCGGCGAAGCGGATGACCACCTCGTCGGCCGTCAGCTTGATCCGCGCCCGGAAGAGCGACTTCGTCGGCCCGTTGTTCAGCGTGTAGTCGATCTCGTCCCGCCGCGAACTGTCCGGACAACTGAGGGTGGCCGTGGTGCCGTCGGCCCGCAGGGTGCCGTCGGGTTCGCGGAAGTACCGGGTGACGGTGTCCCCGCGGACGTCCCACACGGTCGGGTTCGACCGCGACACGTCCGCCTCGCCCTGCTTCATCGTCACCGCCTCCCACCGCCCGTCCAGTGTCACCGCCTTCTTCAGGGACTTCGGCACCGGCGCGGCGACTGCCGCCGACGCGATCACCAGCAGCACGACGAACACGCGAGTCATGTGCGGCCTCCTGGGGGCTGTCACTTGTCGGGCATCCGCTTGAAGCGGTAGTAGCTGTACACGGCCGGGCTGTTCTTCACCTCCGTCGGCCGCTCCCTGTCCTGGTCGCCGAAGCAGATGACGAACTCGGCCCCGTCCCACGTCATCAGCCCCCGCCACAGGGACTTGCTGGTGCCGCTCACGTGCAGGAAGTCGAGTTCGTTCGGCCTCTTCGGGTCGGGGGCGAACAGGGTGATGCCGGTGGTGCCGTCGGGCGTCCGCTCGCCGTTCGATTTGCTGAACGTGGTCAACCGCTCGCCCTCGATCTCCCACACCCACGGGCTGTTGGTCATGTCTTGCCGGCCCGCCATGCGCTCGGTGGTGACCCAGCGGCCGTCGAGCGTTTCCGACTTCTTGATCGCCTTGGGCACCGGCGCGGACGACGACAGCCCGGCGAAGAGGAGTGCGGTGGCAACAGCAGCGCGGAACATGGTGCCCCCTGACATGGGATCGTTGTAGCCGGGGTCTGTAACCCCAGTCGGCCCGGCCTCACAGAGGCCGGCTACAGTGGGTCGGGTCACTTGTCGGGCATCCGCTTGAAGCGGTAGTAGTTCACCTTCGGGCCGGGCTTCGATTCGGTCGGCCGGCTGCCGTTGCCGTCCGTCCAGCACACCACCATCTCGTCGCCGGACACCGACACCCGGCACTTGTAAGCCTGGCTGGTGCGGTCGTGCCCGGTGACGTAGTCCAGGTCGTCCGGCCCGCCGTCCGCCGGCCGTACCAGCCAGCAGTTCTGCTTCTCGCGGCTGAAACTGCCATCACCGTTCCCCGAGTGGCGGTACAGTTTATCCCCCGCGATCTCCCACTTCCACGGGCTGAGTTTCGGCACCTCGAGGTCGTTGTTGTTCTGCTGCACCAGCTCCCAGGTGCCGTCGAGGGCCGGGGCTTTCGCCTTCACCGCCTTGGGCACCGGCGCGCCGGCGACGGCGGACGCGAGCAGGGCGAACGCGAACAGGGCGTGGCGCATGTGAGGTCTCCTTGGGGTCACTTGTCGCTCAGCCGCTTGAAACGGAGGTAGTACACGTCCTTCCCCGCCTTCACCTCGGACGGG
>JANNVG010000789.1:0-7206 GCA_031414395.1 Fimbriiglobus sp. | reverse complement strand
CCGCTTGCGGGCCGGGGCCGGGGTGTTGACGCGGCTGCTCCCGACGCCGCCGGAGGTCACGTCCGCCCGCAGCGACTGGGCGCCGAGCGCCCGGACGAACTGGACGCAGCTCGGGAACCGGTCGTCCGGGTTCTTGGCCAGCGCCCGCCGCAGCACCCCGCGGTCGTGGTCGGGCACCATGCTCAGGTCGGGCGCTTCCATCATGTGCTGCATGGCGAGCTGGCGGATGTTCCGCCCGTTGAACGGCTTCTGCCCGCTCAGCAGCTCGCAGTACACCACCGCCAGGCTGTACTGGTCGGCGTGCTTGCTCATCTTGTTGGCGAACGTCTCGGGGGCGGCGTACACCGGGGTGATGCCGCCCATCATGCCCGACCCGCTCTCGCGTTCCACCGCCCGCACCAGCCCGAAGTCGGCCACCTTCACCCGGTCGGCGATCAGGAACAGGTTCTTCGGCTTCACGTCCAGGTGCTGCAGGTTGTGCTTCTCGATCATGTGGTCGAGGCCGTCGGCGGCGTCCGCCAGCAGGCCGATGAGCATCTCCCGCGGGATGCCCGCCCGGCCCGCCAGCTTGTACTCCTCGAACAGGTCGTGCAGGCTCTTGTCGGCCAACTCCATGACGATCAGCAGCTCGCCGTTCACCACCTTGATCAGGTCCATGCTGATGATGAACGGGTGGCGGATGAGCTTCACGCGCTCCATCGCCTTCGCTTCCTGTTCGGCCTTGTGCGAGTCGTCGTCCATCCCGTTCAGGTTGCCGAACACGAACTTGATGGCCTTCAGGATGCCGCCCGGCGCCTCGCACTTCCACACCTCGCCGAACCCGCCGCTGCCGAGCGGTTCGATGAGGCGGTAGCCGGTGATCGGTTCGGCGTCTGCTTCGCGGAGCCAGCTCATGGTGATCCAGGCCGTGCGGCGAACCCACAGGTGAATGGTGCGTGGGCCACTCAACCGTAGTTCACGCCAGGCCCGGCGTCCATTTTCGGGAACTCCGGCGACGGATCGGCTGCCGCCAAAACTGACGCCCGGCGAGAATGGTGCGCCGCGGGCGGAAATGTGAGGCGGGGGCGCACCTTCTCATTGGTTCCGGCCGACACCCACACCCCCCTCCGGAACCATCGTCGCTGGTCCGGAAGAAAGAGTGTCTGAGCGAGAGCCGGCAGCGGTCACATGACGTGGATGTCGAGGAACTCCAGGATGAGCCGGTCGGACCCGACTCGCAGGATGTGAAACCGTGCCGTCAGGTCGCTCCGCTCCCCGTTCAGTGGCACGTCGTCGTAGTGAACCAGGCCCAGGTATCGAGCCGGATCCAGTCCGTACAGGTCCTTGCGATTGACGCGGATCTTCGTGCGGATGATGTCCTCGGCGTCGGGCCGCCCCCGGAGTGGTGTGACGGCGAACACTTCGCCGTCCGGGTGCGACTCCGGCACGCCGTACCCGGCGATCGTTCGCGCCAACAGTTCCGGGGTCCGCACGGTCGGGTCTCCGGCGTTCGGAAACATCGCCAGCGCGTCGGCGAACCGACTTTCGGCGAGTAACTCGGACCACGCCACGACCAGTTCTCGGATCGCGTCGTCGGCCGCACCGACCGGCAGTGTGCGGAAACCACTCATTGGCTGTCCCCCTCACTCGTCCGCGTCGATCCCGAATCGCGCCAACTCCTTCGCCGTCATCCGCACCAGAACGCCCCGCTCGGCGTAGTGCTCCACCGCCTCCCGCTCGGCCTCGACCAGCATCCGCCGCACCTGCGCCTCGTCCAGCTTCAGTGCCTTCATCCCTTCTGCGTCCCACTCGGCGGCGTGTTCCAGAAACCGATCCACCAGCTCGCCCGGCGGCGCGCCGACATACCGCTCGGTGCGGTGGCCGGGCGGCGGGTCGAGTTCCTTCTTGCGGTTGGTCACGGTGGCGTGCGTGCCGTCCGCGCACCAGCAGCCCACGGTCAGGCCCACCTGCGACTCGGCCGGGTTCTTGATGTACAGCACCTGGGCCATCGACCACCCGTCGCCCGACAGCAGAATCGTGCCCGCCGTCACCCGGTCGCGCTCGAGCAGCGGCAACTCGTAGTGGAACAGCGTACGATACCCTTCCTCCTCGAACCGCGCGGCGTGCCGCTCCAGCGTGCGGGCAACTCCTTTCGGCAGGTCGCGGGAGTCCACTTCGGGCAGGCGGTCGAGGAGCGGGACCGACCACGCGGGGGCGATGCCGCCGAACGGCAGGGCGCACACCGCGATGGCGAACGTGAACGGGTCCGGACACATCCGGCGGTACTCGCGGACGCGGATGCCCCGCCCGCGGATCTTGTAATAGACGACGCTCATGCCGGGTGTTGTACACGGCGGACGCTGAACCCTCATCCCGATCCGTTCTGGCGGGAAGTGAACTGGCGTCGGCGGGCGGAGGGCGGGTACACTTTCTCCCGCACTCGGCTTCACTCACTCGCACGGACTCCGCCCAATGCCCGAACCCATTTTCGTCGGCCGCGGCTCGAAAGACGTGTACCTGCTCCCCAAGATGGGCAACCGGCACGGGCTGGTGGCCGGGGCGACCGGCACCGGCAAGACCGTCACCCTGCAGCGGATGGCCGAGGGGTTCAGCCGCATGGGGGTGCCGGTGTTCCTGGCCGACGTGAAGGGCGACCTGTCGGGCATCTGCCGCAGCGGCAGCCCGCCCAAGCCGCCCGTCGCGGAACGGGTGAAGCAGTTCGGCCTGACCGACTTCAACTACGACCCGTGCCCGGTCGTGTTCTGGGACGTGTTCGGCGAGAGCGGGCACCCGGTGCGGGCGACCATCTCCGAGATGGGGCCGCTGCTGCTGTCGCGGCTGCTGGACCTGAACGACGTGCAGTCGGGCGTGCTGTCGCTCACCTTCAAAGTGGCCGACGATAACGGCCTGCTGCTGCTCGACATGAAAGACCTGCGGGCGATGCTTCAGCACGTGTCGGACCACGCGAAGGAACTGACCAGTGAGTACGGCAACGTGTCGTCGGCCAGTGTGGGGGCCATCCAGCGGGCGCTGCTGCGGCTGGAGGAGCAGGGGGCGGACAAATTCTTCGGCGAGCCGGCCCTGAACCTGATGGACCTGATCCAGACCGGCGCCGGCGGGAAGGGCGTCATCAACATTCTGGCCGCCGACAAGCTGCTGCAATCCCCGCAACTGTACGCCACGTTCCTGTTGTGGATGCTGGCCGAACTGTTCGAGGCACTGCCCGAAGTGGGCGACCTGGAGAAGCCGAAGCTGGTGTTCTTCTTCGACGAGGCGCACCTGCTGTTCAACGAGGCGCCGAAATCGCTGCTGGAAAAGATCGAGCAGGTGGTGCGGCTCATCCGCTCGAAGGGCGTGGGCGTGTACTTCGTCACGCAGAACCCGCTCGACGTGCCCGAGACGGTGCTGGGGCAACTCGGCAACCGCGTGCAGCACGCGCTGCGGGCGTTCACCCCGCGGGACCAGAAGGCGGTGGCCGTCGCCGCGCAAACCTTCCGCGCGAACCCCGACCTGGACGTGGAAGCGGCCATCACGCAAATGGGAGTGGGCGAGGCGCTGCTGTCGTTCCTGGACGCGAAGGGCATTCCGGGCGTGGTGGAGCGGGCGCTCATCGTGCCGCCGGGCGGACAACTCGGCCCCATCACGGCCGAGCAGCGGCAGGAGGTCATCAAGGCGTCGGTGGTGTACGGGCAGTACGAGAAGGCCATCGACCGCGAGTCGGCCTACGAAGTGCTAAAGGGGAAGGCCGCGCCCGACGACAGCGGGAAGGCCGACGACGAGACCGCCGCGAAGCGGGAGGAGTTCGAGAAGAAGCGGGGCGAGCAGCAGGCGAGCGAACCCGAGCCGAAGAAGAAGGCGGGGAAGAAGACGGACGGGGTGTTCGCGTCGTTCGCCAAGTCGGCCGGGCGGAAGGTGATCGCCATTGCCGGCGTACTCATCCAGCGAGGGATTTTGGAGAACTTCTTCAAGACGAAGAAGCGGCGCTGAATCTGGTGAACCGGCGGCGTGAGCCGCCTGGGTGGTCTGATACCCAGGCGGCTGACGCCGCCGGTTCACCCGGAGGAGTTATGCCCACCGTGCTCATCTCGCCCCGCGAAGTGCGGAACTTCGAGCCGCGGTACGCCGACGTGTTCGCCGCCGCCGGCTGGACGGTGAAGTACCCGCCGCCGGGTGAGGCGAACATCCTCTCGCCGAGTGAACTGAATGACGCGCTCGTCGGCGTCGATGCGGTTGTTGCGGGAAGCGAGACGTACTACGGCGAGCTGTTCGACGCCTTCCCACAGTTCAAGGTGGTGGCCCGTGTCGGCGTGGGGTACGACGCAATCGACGTGCCGGCCGCGACCGCCCGCGGGGTGGCGATTACCACTGCACCCGGCACGAATCATGAGTCGGTGGCCGAACACACGTTCGCCCTGCTGCTGGCGTTCACACGGCTGATTCCCCTGCGAAATCAGGCGATCCACGCCGGCGGGTGGCCGCGGCACTACAGCCGACCGTTGCGGGGGCAGACGCTCGGCCTCGCCGGATTGGGACGCATCGGCAAGGCGGTGGCGGTGCGGGCGGTCGCGTTCGGCATGACCGTGATCGCCTTCGACCCGCTGCCGGTGGAAATGACCGGCATCGAGCGGGTGACGTGGGACGAGCTGTTGAGCCGGTCCGACTTCCTCTCGTTGCACCTGCCGCTGACACCGGCCACGCGGCACATCATGAACGCCACTGCGTTCACTCGCATGAAGCCGGGGGCGGTGCTGGTGAACACGTCGCGGGGTGGCTTGGTGAACGAGGCCGATCTGGTGGAAGCATTGCAAAGCGGGCACCTCGGTGGTGCGCTTCTCGATGTGCTCGACCCGGAACCGCCGCCGGCCGATCACCCGCTGTTGGGGATGCCGAACGTGCTGCTCACCCCGCACGCCGCCGGCGTGGACGTGAAATCACTCGGCGACATGGCCCGCTCCGCCGCCGAGAGCATCGTGAGCATCTTCAACGGGGGGTGGCCGGCAGAGAAGGTGGTGAACCCGGAGGTCAGACGGTAACTCTTCGCCGCGACCAGCGGGAGCGTGCAGCGCGGCGAAGACCTCAACTCACTCGCTTCCGCTTCTTCTCCGCCGGTTGCTCTTCGCCGTCGATGAACCGTTTGCAGTCCGGCAGTGCTTCCAGGAACGTCTGGCCATAGCTCTTGGTCAGCACCCGCGGGTCGAACAGCACGACGATGCCCTTGTCGGTCGCGGTGCGGATGAGCCGGCCGAACCCCTGCTTCAACTTGATGGCCGCTTGCGGCACCTGGTAGTCGAAGAAGGGTTTGCCGCCGGCGGCTTCGATGGCTTCGAGTCGCGCTTCGGTCAGCGGGCGGTCGGGCACGGCGAAGGGCAGCTTCGTGATGATGACGTTTTGGAGTGCCTCGCCCCGCACGTCCACGCCCTGCCAGAAGCTGTCCACGCCGAACAGCACGCCCTTGTCGGCGGTGCGGAACGCTTCGAGCATCTTCGGGGCGGGCTGGCCGTCACCCTGGCAGAAGAAGGTGTACCCGTGGCGGGCGAACCACGGCCGCAGTTTCTCCGCCGCCTTGTTCAGCGCCACGTAGCTGGTGAACAGCACGAACGCCCGCCCGCCGGTCTTCTCGATGTACTCGGGCAGCAGGTCTTGCACCTTCGCCTCGTACACGGCCGGTTGACTCGAAGGGTCCGGCATGTCGCGGAACAGGTGCAGTTCGGCCTGCTCGCGGAAGTCGAACGGGCTGCCGAGCAACTTCGTCTTCGCGTCGGGCAACCCCAGGCGATCTCGAAACAGGGCGAAGCCGTCGGCCCCGCCGGTGCTCAGGGTGGCACTCGTCAGCACCACCGTCGGGATCTTGTCGTACAGTTGCTCCTTCAGCGCCGGCCCCACGTCGATGGGCGCGCTGTTCAGGCTGACCCGCGGGACGCGGCCACCTTGTCGCACCTCGGCCCAGTAGACGTGCCCGTCGAGCTTGTGCCCGATCCACTCCCGCACCTCTTTCGCCGTCCCCGTCAAGCGCTCGGCCCGGCCGGTCAGTTCGAGTTTCTCCTCCTCGCTGCTGCGGGTCTTGGCGAGCCGAGTCAGGTGGCTGGCGAGCTTGTCGAGTTCTTCGCTCAGCACGTCGGGCACGGGGTTCGGCTCCCGCACGCGGCCGGTGCCGCGGGTCTGCTTGCTCAGCCAGTGGTGCACCGCCGCGAACATCCGCTCGTTCGCCTGCCGGGTGGCTTCGACCTGATTGGCCGATTCCAAATCGCCGAGCGTGGCGAGCACCCCCTTGTGGCCCTTCGGCGCGAACAGTTGGTTCAACACGTACTCGATGCCGCCCTGACTGACGCCGATGCCGAGGTGGTCCGCCGCCACATCTTCGAGCGTGTGGGCCTCGTCGAAAATCACCGCGTGGTAGTCGGGCAGCACCCCGCCGCCCTGTCGCCGAACGGCCAGGTCGGCGAAGAACAGGGCGTGGTTGACGATCAGCAGGTTGCCGCCGAACGTGGCCTTGCGGGCGCGGTAGTAGAAGCACTCGGCGTGCGTCGGGCACTTGCGGCCGAGGCAGTTGCCGCCATCACTCTCCACCGCGTCCCACACGCTCGGCAGTGGCTGGAACGGCAAATCGGATTTGCTCCCCTCTTCGCTCTTGCGACTCCACTTGCCGATTTCGATCAGTTGCGTGACGGCCGCCGGGTCGGAGAACAGTGTGCCCATTTTCTGTTGAGCGACCCGCAGGCGGCGCTTGCTCAGGTAGTTGCCGCGGCCCTTCACCAGCACCGGGCGGAACTCGTCGGGCATCACGCTTTGCAGGAACGGGATGTCCTTGCGGATGAGCTGCTCTTGCAGGCTGATGGTGTGCGTGCTCACCACGATGCGCAGGTCTTTGTTCTTGGCGACAGCTTGAATCGCGGGCACGAGGTACGCGAAGCTCTTGCCGACGCCGGTGCCGGCCTCGACGAGCAACTTCTTTTTCGACGACAGTGCCTGCTCGACCGCCTCGGCCATATCGACCTGTTGCGAGCGGGGTTCGTAGTGGTCGAACGCTTTGGCGATCAGCCCGCCGTCGGCGAAGACGTCTTGGATGGTGGACATGCGGAGAATTGTGACGGCAGAAGCGGAAAAGCGGAAGAGCGGTTGTCTCAAACGAGCCGCGGCCGCGAGGGGGCGGGGGTTTAGATGACCACCACCCCCGGGGGAGGGGCGCGGCGGGCAGGGGTGATTGTATAAACCCCTCCCACCCGGGGG
>JANNVG010000788.1:0-3038 GCA_031414395.1 Fimbriiglobus sp. | reverse complement strand
CTGTAACCCCGCTCCCTCGCGGTCGCGGCTCGTTCGGAGCGTCTTCGTGCGTGCCCTGTTCGCCGCCACCCTGTTCTGTAGCGCCTCGCTGCTCTTCCTCGTGCAGCCGATGGTCGGCAAGATGGTGCTGCCGTACCTGGGCGGCAGCCCGGCCGTGTGGAACACGTGCATGGTGTTCTTCCAGGCGGTTCTGCTCCTCGGCTACCTGTACTCCCACCGCCTCACGTCGCTCCGCAATCTGAAACTGCAACTGGCCGTTCACCTGGGCGTGCTGGCGGTCGGCGCGTCCGCACTGGCCGCCGGCTGGCTGCTCACCGCCGATCACGCCGCCGTCCCCGTCCTGTCGGCGCTCGCCCCGGCCGGCGACGGCCTGCCGGTGTTGAACGTGCTGGCCATGCTCGCCGTCGCCGTCGGGCTGCCCTTCTTCGCCGTGTCCACATCCGCCCCGCTGTTGCAGAAGTGGTTCGCCGTCACCGGCCACCCGTCGGCCAAAGACCCGTACTTCCTGTACGCGGCCAGCAACGCCGGCAGCCTGCTTTTCCTGCTCGGCTACCCGCTGCTCGTCGAGCCAACGCTGCGAGTAGTGGAACAGACGTGGGTGTTCGCCGGCGGGTTCGCCGTGCTGATGGGCTTCACCGCCCTGTGCGGCCGCGCCGCCCTCCGCCCGCTCCGCCCGCCCACGCTGATGACCGACCCGCCGCCCACCGACACCCCGCCCCCGCCGACGAAGAAGGACAAGCTCCGCTGGCTGCTGCTGGCGTTCGTGCCGTCCAGTCTGATGCTCGGCGTCACCACCCACCTGACCACCGACATCGCCGCCATCCCGCTGCTGTGGGTGGTGCCGCTGTCGCTCTACCTGCTCACGTTCATCGTCGCCTTCTCGAAGGGGGCCGAGCGGTTGCGCCCGCTGCTCAACTCGGCCGCCCCGATTGTGATTCTGCTGCTGGTGTTCGTCATCAGTTCCAGCCTGCCGCTGCCCGTCGGCCTGCTCGTGCTGGCGCACACCGCCGCCTACTTCGTCATCGCCCTCACCCTGCACACCGAGCTGGCCGCCGCCCGCCCGCACCCGGCCCACCTGACCACCTTCTACCTGTGGGTGTCCGTCGGCGGGGTGGTCGGCGGGGTGTTCAACGGCCTGCTCGCCCCGCTCGTGTTCCCGCTGCCGTTCGAGTACGGTGCCGCCGTGGTGGTGGCGTGCGCCCTCCTGCGGCGCGGCGAACCGACCCCCGCCCCGGCCCCCGACGCCGAACCCGACCCGAAGGCCGGCCGGCGGCTGATGCTCGACGTGTCCGTGGCCGGCCTCATGATCATCCTTTGCATGGGCCTGCGGTTCGTGATGATCCAGACGTTCGCCACCGCCGACGGGCCGAAGGAGATCGGCGACCTGATCGCCGAGGCCATCACCGGGGCGTGCCGGTTCAGCGGGCTGTCGTGGACCGTCGGCGGCGGCACGGTCAGTCTGCTGCTCACCTTCGGCCCGCCGTGCGTGCTGGCGTTCGTGTTCGCCGACCGCCCGGTGCGGTTCACCCTGGCGGTGCTGGCCGTCTTCTTCGTCCACTATTATTTACAGGTGCGGAACGCCGCCAACCGGGAGGTCGCCCGCACCTACTTCGGCGTGCTCATCGTGCAGGAGGACGGCAAGCGGAAGGTGCCCGGCGTGGAGGGGGACGTGAAGTTCCGCCAACTGATGCACGGCACCACCCTGCACGGCAGCCAGTTCCCGCCCGACCCGGCGCTCGAAGCGGTGTACCCGAACCTGAGCCGCGAGCCGCTCATGTACTACCACCGCACCGGGCCGGTGGGCGACGTGTTCGCCGACACACTCGGGCGACACCCGACGGACGCCCGCGTGGGCATGGTCGGGTTGGGAGCCGGGGCGACCGCCGCGTACATGCAGAAGGGGCAGACGATCACCTTCTACGAGATCGACCCGAAGGTGGTGGAGTTGGTGGACGGGCCGAAGGCACACTTCACTTTCCTGAACGACGCCCGTGACCGCGGGGCGACCGTGAACCACGTCCTCGGTGACGCCCGCCTGACACTGGACAAGCACAACGGCCCGGCGTACCACCTGCTGATTCTCGACGCCTTCAGTTCGGACGCCATTCCGCTGCACCTGATGACCGTCGAGGCGATGAAGCTGTACGCCGAGCGGATCACCGCCGACGGGCTGATCGGCATTCACATCTCGAACCGCTTCATGGACCTGGCCCCGGTGGTGGCGGCACTGGCGAAGGAGTGCGGGCTGACGTGCCGATTGCGGAAGGAGACGTGCGAGGACGACAACCTGAAGACGCTCCCCGACACCCCGCCCGGCAAGAGCAGTTCCACGTGGATGGTGCTGGGGCGGAGCGAAGAGGCGATGGCCGTGTTCGACCGGCACCCCGGCCCGTTCAAGTGGGAGCGGGTGGCCGTGCCCGACGGCCTGCGACCGTGGACGGACGACTACGCCGACGTGCTGTCGGTGATGAAGTCGCCGGAGGTGAAGTGGGTGCGGCGGGTGTTGGGGCAGCCGAGCTTCGTGAAGTAGGTGCCGCGAGCCGAGCGGCACGCCCCCGGTCCTGACACGAGGGCGGGTAGTTCATTGCACCTGATCTGTAGGGCGGGCGAGACGGGCGCAGCCCGACGACCCCCGCCGACTACGCCAGCCCTCCCCGAACCCGAACCTCGGCAAGCGCATGACGGGAACCGCTGCGAACGGGATCTTGTAGGGCGGGCGAGACGGGCGCAGCCCGACGACCCCCGCCGCGATCTCACCGACAGTCAGGTGGGCAATGCCAGTTCGACGACTTGTTAGCCCGACGCGCGAGCGAGGGGCCGACGGCCACTTCGAGCCGGTCGCTGGCCCATCGCTGGCGCGTCGGGCTACTGACCTTCGGAAAAGGAATGCCAGCGGACGGGTGCAACCACACCCAGGCCGAAGGCCTGACAGTGTTCAGCCCAGGGCAACGCCCTGGGGACCGATCGCCCACCCGACGCCACCCTGAAAGGGTGGGAGATGCGGTCGCAGGCCTTCAGCCTGCGGGCGGTTGATGTTC
>JANNVG010000787.1:0-2903 GCA_031414395.1 Fimbriiglobus sp. | reverse complement strand
GGACTCACGTCGCGCCGTTCGCCCGGAGGCCGCCGTTGACGAACACCGCCACGTCTGCGACCATACCCCCTGCCCCGTGAGACTCGCTCCGTGCACTCGGTGTTCCTCCAGTTCGACCCGCCGGGCAGTACCGTGTGGCTGTACGCCGCCGGCGCGCTGGCCGTCGCCTGCTTCCTCCAGTTCACCCGCCTGTTCAGCCTGCGGAACCTCGACCTGCTGCTCCTCGGCCTGTTCGCCCCCGGCTTCCTGCTGATCGAGGACGCCAAGCGGAACGACCTGGGCGGCGAGCGGCTGGCCGGGTACATCTGGCTGCTCAGCGCGTCCGGCGTCTGGCTGGTGCGGTGCCTGCTCGACGGGTGGATCGTCCGCCGCCCGCGGGTGGCCCCGAACATGCGGTCGGCCGGCCTGTTCTGGCTGGCCGGCGCGCTGCTCGTCGGCCTGTGCCTGGTGACGGCGGTGAAGCCGGTGGACGCCGCCCGCGTGGGCAAGCCGACGGCCGCCGTCAGCGGGATGGAACAAACGGCCGCGGCCGTGGTGGAGCAGGCCAAGCCGACCGCCGACGTGACCCCGGACGTGATCCGCACGTGGGCCAAGCGGGGGGTGGCGATGGCCTGCCAGATCGCCGTCGCCGTCCTGCTGCTGCTCGTCTGCCTGCTGCACTTCCAGGACGCGCCGACGGCCGCCACCGCCGTCGCCCTGTACCTGCTGCTCCCGCCCACCGCCTACCAGTTCGACCAGAGCCACCACGTGTGGCCGACGGCGTTCGTCCTCGGGGCGGTGCTCGCCTTCCGCCGGCCGAGTGCGGCCGGGCTGCTGCTCGGCCTGGCCGCCGGGTCCAGCTTCTTCCCGCTCGTCCTGTTCCCGGCGTGGTGGCAGTTCTACCACGGCCGCGGGAGCGGGCGGTTCGCCGTCTGGTTCGCCGGGGCGGTCGGGGCGAGCGCCCTGGTGGCGGTGCCGGGGCTGGTGTTCGGCGGCGAGTACACGCTGGGGGTGCTGGCCCCCGAACACCTGCGGGACTGGCAGCCGTGGGTGATCCCGTCGAAGGAGGCCGAGAGCGTGTGGACGGGCGGCAAGTGGGTGTACCGCCTGCCCCTGTTCATCGCCTATTTGGGGTTCGTGCTGGGCACGTTCGTGTGGCCGAAGGCCCGCAACCTGGGCCAACTGCTGGCCGTGTGCGGGGCGGTCCTGCTGGGCATTCAGTTCTGGTTCGCCGACCACGGCGGGCAGTACGTGCTGTGGTACGCGCCGCTCCTCATCCTCATGATCCTCCGCCCGACGGCTACCCACCTGATGCCGCCGGGCGTGAACGGCGTTCACCTGTTCGGCTGGCTGCGGCGGGCCACGCCGCCGGTGGGCACGCCCGCGCCGGGGCTGGCCGTCTGATGGATTGCGGAATGCGGATTGTGGAATGCGGAATAAAACACCTCTGCTCGTGAACCCTCCGGTCCCGTCGCCGACTTTGCCTTCATTCCGCAATCCTCACTCCGCATTCCGCAATCGTATGACCCGCCTCTCCCTCCTCCTGTCCGCCGTCGTCGTGCTGCTGCTCGCCGGCTTCCCGTTCCTGTACGCCCGAGTGCGGCACGAGACGTACCGCAACTTCCGCGTGGTGGAAGACGGCGTGTTCTACCGCAGCGGGCAAATGTCATCGGCGGGGATGGCACGGGTGTGCCGCGAGAAGGGCATCCAGACGGTCATCAGCCTGCGGGACGACGAGAAGCAGGCGGACGACGTGAGCGATGAGGAGGGTGTGTGCAAACGGGCCGGCGTGGTGGTGTACGAGATGATCCCGACGAAACGGTGGGAGGTGGACGAGGGGATGTTGGCGGTTCTCGGCGGCGGTGTGGCGACTGACCCGAAGGTGGTGCCGATGCACTGGAACTTGCGGCGATTCGCCGAGCGGCTGGACCAGATCGACACCGACCCGCAGACGAAACAGCCGCGGCCGACCTACCCCCGGCCGATCCTGATCCACTGCTTCGCCGGCATCCACCGCACCGGCTCGCACGTGGCCGTCTACCGCGTGAAGTCCAACGGGTACACGCCGGCGGAGGCGATCACCGAGATGAAGAGCTGCGGGACGCCGAGGACCACGTACCTGGGCAACCTGATCCCCTACCTGGAACACCGGCACCTGCCGGCAGTTTACGAGCAGGCGCACGGGCACCCGGTTGGCGGCGGCGGGCGGGACCGCTAAAGTGAACCGCCTGCGAGGGTGGCGGAATTGGCAGACGCACCAGATTTAGGTTCTGGCGGCCGCAAGGCCGTGGGGGTTCAAGTCCCCCCCTTCGCACTCCCTTCGCCCGCGTTCCCCCGCTGTCGCCTATAACACCACCCGCGGCCGATTCCGGCCGCCGGAGGCACGTCATGCGCACCTTGCTCGCGCTCGGGCTGGCGTTCGGGCTGATCGGGTTCGTGGCGGCGGCGGACGAGAAGAAGCCGGACGACAAGAAGCCGGACGACAAGAAGGCCGATGTCAAGAAGGGCGACCCGACCGGCACCTGGAAGTGGGAAGTGGACATGGGCGGGCAGAAGCGGATGATGAGCCTGACCTTGAAGTTGGACGGCGACAAGCTGACCGGCTCCATGCCCGGCCGCAACAACACCGAGACCAAGATCGAAGACGGCAAGGTGAAGGACGGCGAGATCAGCTTCACCACCACCCGCATGATGGGCGACAACAAGATCGTCACCAAGTACACCGGCAAGGTGGACGGCGACACGCTGAAGATGACGGCCGAGACCGACCGCAACGGGACGGCGCAGAAGCGGGAGATCGAGGCGAAGCGGGAGAAGGCCGAAGAGAAGAAGGACAAGTGACCGGCACGAGCCGCGACCGCGAGGGAGCGGGGGTTGAGTGACCGGCATGAGCCGCGACCGCGAGGGAGCGGGGTGAACGTTCA
>JANNVG010000786.1:0-6699 GCA_031414395.1 Fimbriiglobus sp. | reverse complement strand
CCCCCGGGTTCCGGGGGCCCCCAAATTTACCCCCGGGGCCCCGGGCCCTGGGGCCCCCCGCGCCCGGGGGGGGGGCCCAACCCCCGGGGGGGGGGGGGGCACCACTACGCCAGCATCCCCTGGCGGCGGGCGTACTCGAAGATGCCGCCGGCCTCGACGATGGGCAGCACCTCGCCGAGCGGCTTCACCCGATACGCCTCGCCGGTGGTCAGGTTGTCCAGCGTGCCGGCGGTCAGGTCGAGCCGCAGCACGTCGCCGGTGGCCACGCGGTCGCACAGCCGCTCGGTCGTCTCGATGGGGGTGAGGTAGCCGCCGTTGATCGAGTTGCGGTAGAAGATGCGGGCGTAGAACTCGGCGAACACGGCCTTGATGCCGGCGGCGGCCAGGGCGACGGGGGCGTGCTCGCGGCTGCTCCCGCACCCGAAGTTCTTGCCGCCGACGATGAACGTGTACGGGGACACGAACCCGTCCCCGCCCGGCGGGTGGAACGGCTGGTGCCCCTTCGGCAGCCCGGCCTGGTCGTTCGGCACGCCGATCAGGGCGTACTTGCCGAACATCCTGTACTCCTCGGGGATGGCCGGGTTGTACGTCAGGTACTGGGCGGGGATGATCTGGTCGGTGTCCACGTTGTCGCCCAGCACGTAGGCCCGGCCCTCAAGTTTCGTTTGCACGGGTCAGTTCTCCTGGGGTGTCCGATTTTTCCGAATTCTTGGAAGTGAGATCTCACGCAAGCCTATTGTATGTCTACAATGCGGGTATAGTCGTCCGTGGAACGGTTCACTCGGTGTCGTGATTTCGGTCGGTTCTGAACCACTCCACTCTTGTCCCGTGCTATGGTAGCCGTCACGCCCCGCACCGTCGATCTCGTCTTCCCCGTGCGCCCAGGCATCCGATATGCGAGCCAGACTGACCGTCGAATCCGGTGATTGCATCCCGAACACCCTCGAGCTGGTGCCGGGCAACACCGTCATTATCGGGCGGAGCCGCGACAACTCGTTCGTCATCCGTGACGACCTGGTGTCGCGGCTGCACGCCAAAGTGTACTTCGAAGACGGCAAGTGGTACGTCCGCGACTTCGGGCTGAACGGCAGCAAGCTGGCCAGCGGCAAGCTGGAAGGGGCGGGCGAACTGACCGAAGGGGCCGAACTGACGATCGGCAACACCCGCTTCCGGTTCACCGTCGGCACCGTCCTGCCCCCGACCGCCGGCATCACCGACGCCACCCCGAACCCGCTCGCCACCGCCGCCCAGCCGGCCCTCGACCCGGCCCGCATGACCCGCGTGACGGGCACCGCCACCCGCGAACTGCCCCAGCCCGTCACCGTCCCCTCCGACGACGACACCAGCCTGCGGCTGGACGAACTGGCCGCGCTGGTCAAGTACATGACCGCCGCCATCGGCTCGCACGACGCGCAAGAGTTGATCCGCCTGTCGCTGCGGACGATGCTCAACCAGACGTCCGCCACGTTCGTCGGCTACCTCGGCCTCGACCCGTCCGACCCGATGCCCAAGATGGTGATGCCCGAGCGGGTGCCCGTCGACGTGACCCTGAGCAAGCGGCTGACCGAACAGGTGCGGAACACCCGCAACCGCGTGTGGCTGTTCGGCGACGCCGCCGTCGGCGTGTCGTCGGCCGGCAGTCTGGCCTCGTTCACCGACGCCGTCTGCCTGCCCGTCGGCGGGTACGCCGGCGAGCCGCTCGCCGCCATCCACGCCTACCGCACCGGCCGCAGCTTCACCGAGCGGGACGTTCACTTCCTCGAAGCGGTCGGCGGGTTCCTCGCCCCGGCGCTCGAAACCCTCCGCCACCGCCGCAAGCTGGAAGCCGAGAACCTCCGCCTCCGCGGGTCGGCGCCCGTGGCCGACGAGTTGATCGGCGACAGCTCGGCCATGATGAACCTGCGGATGCAGATCGGCCGGGCCGCCCCGCTGCCGTTCACCGTACTCATCACCGGCGAGACCGGGTCGGGCAAAGAGTTGGTCGCGTTGGCACTCCACCGCCACAGCCCGCGCGCGAACGGCCCGCTGGTGGTGGTGAACTGTGCGGCCATCGCCCCGACGCTGCTGGAGGCCGAGCTGTTCGGCTACCGCAAGGGGGCGTTCGCCGGGGCCGACCACGACCACCCCGGCATGTTCGAGCAGGCCGACGAGGGCACCCTGTTCCTGGACGAAGTGGCCGACCTGTCGCTCGAGTGTCAGGCGAAGTTGCTGCGGGTGATCGAGGGCAAGTCGTTCCGCCCGGTGGGGGGCAGCCGCGAGGTGAACGTGGACGTGCGGGTGGTGGCCGCCACACACCGCGACCTGGAAGCCGAGGTGCGGGCGAACAGGTTCCGCCAAGACCTGCTGTTCCGCCTGCGGGTGATTACCGTCAAGGCGCCGCCCCTGCGGGAGCACGCCGAGGACATCACCGAGTTGGCCCGCTTCTTCCTCGAGCGCATCTCGCAGCAACTCCGCAAGCCGCTGCGGCTGTCGGCCGCCGCCGAGCGGAAGCTGTTCGCCTACTCGTGGCCGGGCAACGTCCGCCAACTGCGGGCCATCCTGGAGAGCGGGGCGGTGATGAGCGACGGCGAGGTGATCGACTCCGACCTGCTGCCGCTCGGCCCGATGCCGGACGCGGTGGCCGCCGCCACCGCCGACGTGCCGGCCAGCCTGGACATCGACGACATCGAGACGTGGGCCATCCTACGAGCGATGCGACAGACGGCCGGGAACGTGAGCCAGGCGGCCCGCGTGCTGGGCATCAGCCGCGACACCCTGCACACCAAGCTGAAGAAGAAGAACATCGACCGCGGGGCGATCCTCGCCGCCGCCCCGACGGAACACGTCGCCGCCACCGCCACCGCCACCAACCAGTGAGCCGTCTTTCGGGAGCGCGGGCGTCCCGCCCGCCCTGGCCGTCGCACTCCGGGATCTGGGCGAGGAGGCCGGCCTCAGCCTTCGGCTCGGTCGGAGTTGAAAGCGGGACTTGCGGGAAGGGCCGCCGGTGGGATAATTCCCCATCACGAGGGCCGACCATGCCGCTGCACAACTGGCGGGACGAGCGGGGGTGGGACGGGGTTCATCTGCTTTGGCTGGCGCAAATGCTCGACTGGGTCCAGCCCCGTTTGCCCGACGGCTTCCGCGCGTACGTCGGCTCCGTCCCGGCACTCACTTTGGAATCCGCCAACGGCAAACCGGACGTGACCGTTCGCGGGTGGCGGAACCGGCCACACGCTCCCGCATCGGGAACCGCCCTCGCCCTGGCACCCGACCGCGAGGTGCTCGCTGCGTTCACCACCGACGCCCAGCGGGCGCTGCACATCGACTGGCACGGGCAACTGGTGGCGGCGGTCGAGCTGGTGTCCCCGCGGAACAAAGACCGGGTGGACGCGAAGGCGCGGTACGCCCGGCGGTATCAGGGGTACTTGCGACAGGGCGTTCACCTGATGCTGGTGGACGTGTTCTCGCAGCCGGCCGGGTTCTCGTTCGCCGACGCCATCTCCGCCGACCTCGGACTCGACGAACCGCCCACCCCGTCGCCGTTCGCCGTCAGCTACCGGGTCGGCGGGCCGGTGCCGAACGGCGACGACATGGGCACACCGGTGGCCGTCTGGCTTCGACCGCTCGTGGCCGGTCAACCGCTTCCAGAATTGCCGCTACCGCTGGACGAGGACACGGCGGTGGTCATCGACCTGGAAGCGACGTACTCCCAGGCGGCCAAGCGGGTGTATTTGGACTGATTCGACGTCTGTGACATGGGTAGGGGGTTGGCTCGCACGCTCCGAGAGCGGAGTCTTGTAGGGCGGGTCGAGCGGGGAACGCAACCGGCTACCAAGAGCACAGGCAGCTTTCCCCTGCCAACCGCCGCGACGCCCCGCCGTCGTTCGCCCGGCGGGTCGTCGCACTCGCCGACATCGCATCACCTGCCGAAACTCGTCAGCCTGGTTGCGATCCCCGCTCGACCCGCCCTACAAATCCTTCACCCGCCCTCACCGCCCCGGCCCGGCGGTGATGCCCTGGATGCGGGCCTTCGGCTTGGTCAGGTCCACCAGGATGGGTTGCGGCGTCGTCACCTCGCTCTTGTTCCCGGCTTGGTCCCACGCGACGAACTTCAAGTACACCTTCGGCGTGGCCAAATTCAGCGGCGGTTGCCACGAGTAGCTGCCGGTGTTGTCGATGCGGGTCTGGGTCGGGCCGTCGGTGCCCGTCACCGACTTCCACGGCCCCTGCTGGCTCTCGGCGTACTCGATGGCGATCGGGTCGCGGCCGAGGTTCTTGTCCGTCGCCTCCCAGTTCAGCATCAGGGCGGCCTTGTTGTTCGGGTCGGCGGTCGGGGCGTACACCTTGATGACCGGGGCGGTGGTGTCGACCCGCACCTTCAGCTCCGGGGCGGTGTTGGCGGTCGGGGCACCTTCACTCAGACCGGCCCCGCTCACCGGCACCAGCACGAACCCGTAATCCCCTTCCACCTCTTTGTTGAACCGCGTGTCGAGTACCACCTTCAGCGGCGTCTCGCGGCCGTCGTGCTGGCTCCACCGCACCCAACTGCGGCCGTCGTCGCGGCTCACATACAAATCGACCCGCGCCACGCCGGACGCGCCACTATCCAGCGTGTAGTTCAACTCGAACCGCGGGGTGCGGCTGAACTGCGCCGTCGGCGCTTCGACGGCCGGAGTGCCCGCGGCCGGTGCGGGCGTCGTCGGCGTGGGCGGCGGGCTGGTGCTGGTGCGATGGGCTTGAGCGCTTCGTTCGGGGCGGCGGTGAACGCCGGGGTCGTCGGTCGCGGGGCGGGCGGGTCGGGGTTGAAGTTCACCGCCGGCAGCGGGGCGCTCGGGCCGAACGGCTCCTTCGGCCCCGGCGGCGGAGTCGGGGCGGCGTCGAGGCCGCCCGGTGCCGCCGGCGTCGGACTGGTTCCGCTAGTCGTGGTGATCGGCCCCTTCACGTCCTTGTTCACGTGCCCGATGTTGCGGGCCAGGTCGGCAGTCGTCACCTGCACGGTGATCGGCCCGGCCACCGCCGGCTTGAACCGCGCCGTCCGCTTGCTGATCGCCGCGGCCGGCACCTCTTGCCACGCCGAGTTTTCCCCGCCGGCCGGCTTGTACCAGATGCGCGTGTTGGCGTCGGCCGGGTGCTTGTCGTCGATCCGCCACTCGAGCACCGCCTCGTCGCCCGCCATCTCCGCCGTGGTCACGCTCACCACCGGCTTGACGGTGTCGATCACCACCTTCTCGGCCGGCGGAATCACCCGCGGGTTTTTCGGCTCCAGGGTGCCGTCCTTGAATTCCAGTTGCAGTTGCACCCAGTACTCGCCGTCCTCTTTGGCCGTGTAGTTGAACTCGTTCGTCTTGGCCGGGTCGATGGTGTCGCCGGTGTCGTACACTTCCCCCCCGTCCCGCGACACGAACAGCCGTGCCACCCGCAACTCCTTCACCCGCTCCGGTTTGAAGTTGACGGGCACGTTGAGCGTCCGCTTGGCGACGAACCGCACTTCCGGGGCCGGCGCGGGCGCGCTTCCGGCCAGGCCGGTCGGCGGCAGAGGCTGGGCAGGAGTGACAGCGGCGGCGAGCACCGCGAGAGCAATGGCGTTCATCCCTGACCCCCCAACTTCCTCATGCTTTCCCCAAAGCGCGAGAAGTCATCGTCTGTATCGACTGAGACTGGCCAGAACTTGAGTATCCGACAAAAAGTGAGCGGAATTTCTCAAGAGCGTCCGGTTCGAGGCTTCCTCCCCAACCGAGCTTGCACCGTCGGCAAACGGCATACACCATCTGCACCCACGCCGGGGGTGTCCGGTGTTTCCCACGGAGGACGGGCGATGCGAAAGCTGGTGATCTTCACAGCGGTGGTGGTGGCGATGGTCGGGATGGCGCACGGGGCCGACGACGACGCGGCCAAGGCGAAGGCGGTGGTGGAGAAGGCGGTAAAGGCGGCCGGGTGGGAGAAGAACGGGGCGAGCGTGTCCAAGACGTGGGCCGACAAGGGCGCGCTGCACTTCGGCGGGCAGAAGCTGGAGTACACCGGCGAGTGGTGGTTCAGCGGGCCGGACAAGTACCGGTTCGTGGTGAAGGCCGACTTCGGCGGTACGGCCGTGACCATCACGGCCGTGACGAACGGCGACAAGGCGTGGCAGTCGGACGGCAGCAAGGCGGAGGCGATGCCGGCCGAGAAGGCCGAGTACACCCGCCACCAGGCGTACTTCCAGCACGTGTACACCCTCACCCCGCTGCTGACCGAGAAGGCGTTCACCCTGAAGCCCGTCGCCGGGGTGAAGGTGGACGGGGGCGAGACGGCCGGCGTGGAGGTGTCGCACAAGGACCGGCCGACGGTGAAGCTGTACTTCGACGCCAAGACCGGCCTGCTGGCCAAGTCCGAGATGACGGTCAAGAGCGAGTTCGACGGGTGGAAGGACGCGACCGACGAGGTGACGTTCGGCGGGTGGAAGGAGGGGGAAGACAAGAAGAAGTACCCGACGAAGATGACCGTCACCCGCGGCGGCACGCTGCTCATCGAGACGGAGATGAGCGGATTCAAGCACGCCGAGAAGCTGGAGGCGAAGCTGTTCGACGAGCTGAAGTGATTGGGCGGGATGCCGTTCGGACCTCACCCCCCATCCCCCTCTCCCAAAGGAGAGGGGGTGTTCAAGGCGAATGACTGACCGGCTGAGTGGAACCGGGAACGCAGTGACCGGGTGTTCAAACACTCACCCGGTCACTGCGTTCC
>JANNVG010000785.1:0-6998 GCA_031414395.1 Fimbriiglobus sp. | reverse complement strand
CGCCGCCGCCGGCGTCGGCACCCTGCCCTTTCAACGAGCGCTCGCCGCTGAGGTGAGCCGCGACGACGACAAGAAGCCGCCCGAACCGCTGAAGGCGATCACCGCCGAGATGGTCGAGCGGGCCGAGTGGGTGGCCGGCATCACGCTGACGGACGCCGAGCGGAAGGCGGTGGCGGGCGTGCTCACCCGCAGCCTGCCGGCGCTTGCGGCCGCGCGCAAAGACCCGCTGTCCAACAGCGTGCCGCCGGCCTTTCAGTTTAACCCCGCCCCGGATCTCGCCCCCAGCACCGCCGGCCGCGGCACCGTCACCCCGCCGAAACTCGATGTCAAGAAGCCGGCCACCGACGACGACCTCGCCTTTCTCGGCGTGACGGAGTTGTCCGAACTGGTGCGGACGAAACAGGTGTCGTCGGTCGAACTCACCAAGCTCGCGCTCGCCCGGCTGAAGAAGTACGACCCGGCGCTGAAGTGCGTCGTCACGCTCACCGACGACCTGGCGCTGCAGCAGGCGGAAGCGGCCGACAAGGAGACCGCCACCGGCAAGTCCCGCGGGCCGCTGCACGGCATCCCGTGGGGGGCGAAGGACCTCATCAGCGTGCCCGGCTACCCGACCACCTGGGGGGCCGAGCGGTACAAGGAGCAGAAGTTCGACACCACCGCGGAGGTGGCCAAGCGGCTGGCCGACGCCGGCGCCGTGCTGGTGGCCAAACTCACGCTCGGCTCGCTCGCGCTGGGCGACCAGTGGTTCGGCGGCATGACACGCAACCCGTGGAATGTGAAGACCGGCAGCAGCGGGAGCAGCGCCGGCAGTTGCTCGGCCGTGGCCGCCGGACTGGTGCCGTTCGCCATCGGGTCCGAGACGCTCGGCAGCATCGTCTCGCCGGCCCGCACGTGCGGGGTGACGGGCCTGCGGCCGACGTTCGGCCGCGTCAGCCGGTCCGGGTGCATGACTCTCAGTTGGACGATGGACAAGGTCGGCCCGATCACCCGTAGCGCGGCCGATGCCGCCCTGGTGTTCGGTGCCATTCACGGCCGCGACCCGGCCGACCCGACCAGCGTGGACCGCCCGTTCGACTGGCCCGGCAAGGTGAAGTTGGCCGACCTGACCGTCGGCTACCTGGAGACCCGGCAGAAGGCGGACGACAGGGCCGAACTGAAAGCGCTGAAAGACCTGGGCGTGAAGCTGGTGCCGATCACGCTGCCGTCGGCGCTGCCCATCTCGGCCATCAAGAACGTGCTCGACGTGGAGTGCGCCGCCGCGTTCGACGACCTGCCCCGCCAGGGCATCGCCGACGGGTACGGCGCGTACTGGGCGACCACCTTCCGGGCCGGGCAGTTCGTGACGGCGGTGGAATACATCCGGGCGATGCGGTTGCGCACGCTGCTCATTCAACAAATGGCCGAGGTGATGAAGGCGGTGGACTTGTACGTGTGCGCGGCCGGGGCCGACCTGACGCTGACGAACCTGACTGGCCACCCGACGGTATGTGTGCCGAACGGCCTGCAAGCGATCCAGGGGGTGGACATGCCGACCGCACTCACCTTCACCGGCCGGCTGTTCGGCGAGACGGAGCTGCTGGCCGTGGCGAAGGCGTACCAGGAGGCCACCGGCTTCCACCGCAAGCGCCCGCCGATGGACAAGGCGACCAAAGAGAACGCGGGCGGGTGATGGCGGGAATTGATCTCGGCCGGCGGGGCGGGGGTCTGTTACAGTGAGTTCAGCCGACAGGAGGAACACGAATGGGTACGGTCGTCACGCCCCCACGAGCCACGCCCGACGACTTGCTCCGGGTGGAAGGCAAGGCGGAACTCGTCAACGGACAGGTGATCGAACTCATGCCCACCGGACACCGGCCGAACCGGGTCGCCTTTCGCATCGCCCGGAGCCTCGACGACCACGCCGAGGCCGTCGGCCGTGGGGTCGCCTACACCGACAACATGGGGTTCACCGTTCCGATGCTCACCAGTGGTCGGGAGTCGTTTTCTCCAGACGCTTCGTACTTCACCGGACCACTCCCCGCCGACCCGATGCGGTTCGTGAACGGGGCACCCGACTTCGCCGTCGAGGTGCGGAGCGACTGGGACTACGGGTCGACGGCCGAGCAGGAGCAGGCCGACAAGCGGGCCGACTACTTCGAGGCCGGCACGCGGGTCGTGTGGGACGTGGACCCGATCGGCCGGGTGGTGCGGCGGTATCGGCCGGGCGAGGCGACGCCGACCGCCTTCGCGGCGGGTGACGAAGCGGACGCCGAACCCGCCGTCCCCGGCTGGCGGGTGGACGTCGATTGGCTGATGCGGTCGCCGTGACGACCGGGGTTCGGGCCGGATGACATCGTTAAGCGGCACCGGAAATGCGAACAGGAATGGCGGGTCAGCAACTCTCAGGAGATTCGCCATGGCAGACGAGCGGAACATTGCACACGACAAGAAGGTGGCCGCGGATAAGGCCAAGGCGGCCGGTGGGGGGGTCGGCAAGGACTCGGCCGCGAACGTCGATGGCGACGGCAAGTACACGCCCGAGAAGAAGCCGAAGCACCCCCCGCAGCCGGGCAAAAAACCCCCGCAAGCTGACGACGACGCGGCCGAAGAGTCGTAGCACTGACTGGCCGAATCGGGGCGAACCGCCTTCTTTTGTAGGCGGCTCACCCCTCCCGCGTTCACTTCTACCACCGCAGTTCAACACCCAACTGCACCCCTTGCACCCACAGGTCGCTCTGGCGGAACAGCGGCTGCGGGCGGAACTGACCCGACGACGGCACGCCCGCCGGCGGGTTGGGCACCAGCGTCACGTCCACCACGCGGTCGATCTGGTCGCCGGGGCGGATGACGTTCGACCAGTACATGAAGTTGTACCCGGCAAAGACCCGCACCGCCGGGTTGAGCATATACCCCACGTTGAACGTCGCCTCCGGCACCACGCTAAAGCGGTTGTCGGTGAACCGCCCCAGGTTCGGCCCGGTGGCCAGCAGTCCGCCGCGGAACAGTTGCGTCGCCTCACCCGGCCGCGTCCGCTGTTGGAACCCGTCGATGTCCAGGATCTGGTGCGTCACGCCGAGGGCCACGCTGAACCGCGCGTCGAAGTCGAGCCGCCCGGCCCGCCGGTTCCAGTAGTACCCGAGCTGCCCGCCGTGGAAGCGGTTTCGCGTCTCGAACGAGTCTTGCACCACCACCCGCGTGCCGACCGGGTCGGCCGCTTGCGCGCCGGTGGCGGTGAGGAACTCGGTCATCCGCAGGCGTTCGGACAGGTTCACGTGCCGGTAGCCGGCGAACCACCCCCGCCCGCCCTCGCACGTGCGGCACCCGCCGAACTTGTAGTTCACGTCCGCCCCCCACAGGTCCGAGTCCGTCTCCACCTCGAACCGCCCGGCGGACAGCCCCGGCCGGGCGACCACTTCGCCGAACTCACCGGGCAGCGCGATGCTGCCGGGCGGCACGCTGATCGTCGCCGTGTTCGGAGAGAAGAACGGGCGGGTGATGACCGGGTACTGACTGGAGTCGAACGCCGCCTTCTCGCGGGCGTTGCCCAGGAAGAAGAAGCTGGCGTCCAGTCCGACGGGGCTGCACTCGTCGAAGAACGCGCCGCCGCGGATCCTCATGCCGTTGCGGAAGCTCGGCCCGAAGTCGCCCGGCCCGAGGAGGTTTCGCGTGTCGGGGTCGCCCAGGAAGCCGAACCCGTTGCCCGACGCGGAAGTGGTCGCCAGCGTCGGGATGCGGGAGCGGTTCGTCCACCACATCAGGTACTCGGCCTGGAAGAAGAACAGGTCTTGCGACGGGCCGTCGAGCACCACACTGCCGTCGGGCGCGACCGTCTCGCGGGGCGGGGTGTACAGGTCGAGGCCGAACAGGTCGCGGAAGTGGAAGTCCCGCGACAGGTTGAGCGGCGGGGTGCCGAACGTCCGCCCGCGAGTCGGGGCCACCGGCCCGCCGCTCGCGGCGGTCACGCCGGGGTGAGTGGGCAACAGCGACGGCGGGCAACTGTCGGCAGGCGTCGGCACGATGCCCGAGCCGAGGCTCGCGGGGAGACTCGGCAGTTGTGCGGTCGGCGTGGTCGGTGCGGGTGGCGTGGCCGATCGCGGCGGGGGCAGCTTTTCACTCGGCGTCTTGTCCGGCGACTTCGGCGGATCGACCAACTTGGGCGTGTCGGTCGCGTCCGGGATCGGCGTGATCGGCGGGAGCGTGGCCGGGGCCAACTCCCGTGGCGTGACGGGTGGCGCTTCGGCCGGCGGCGCGGCGGAGGTCGGGCGGAAGACCGGATCGGCCACGGGCGCCGCCGGTGCCGGTGCCGATGCGGGCGGCTGTGGCTGGAAGTCGACCGGGTATCGCATCGCCGGCCGCCAGCTCGACGACTCCGCGGGCACGGTCGCACTCGGCACGACCGGCACCGACACGGGAACGGCAGCCACAGGCGGCGGCGTGGCCGTCCCCGCCGGCGGAGGGGCCGGCTTCCAACTGGCGTCGTCGGCGCGGGCGGCGGCGACCAACCCCAGGACCGAAACCAACAGCATTGCCCGGACACGCTTCATCCGCCGCCCTCCGAATCGGCCCACGAGTCACGGTTAAACCGGAATCGCGGGTTCCCTCCGTTAGTTCGGCGGTTCGCCGGTGCCACCCGCACCTTTTCCGTGACCGCTGCCACCAGAATTGCCGGACTTGTCCTCCCACCCACTTGCCCGATTCGGCTAAAATGGCTCACCTCTCAGGGAGACCGACATGCTCCACGCCACCCGCATTTCCGCGTCCGGCCACGACCTCACCCGCCCCACGCCCACGCAGCTTGCCGAGCTTGCCGCGTCGCTGTCGCCGGAGGAGCGGCGGGTGCTGCTGAATCACGGCACCGAGCCGGCGTTCTGTGGCGGGCTGTTGAAGGAGAAATCGGCGGGGGTGTACCACTGCCGGCTGTGCAGCCTGCCGCTGTTCCGGTCGGTGGCGAAGTTCGAGAGCGGCACCGGCTGGCCGAGCTTCTTCGCCCCGTTCGACTCGATGCACGTGGCCGAGATCACCGACAAGAGTCACGGCATGGTGCGGGTGGAAATCCGCTGCGGGAAGTGTGACAGCCACCTCGGGCACGTGTTCCCCGACGGCCCGCCGCCAACCGGCAACCGCTACTGTTTGAACTCGGCGGCACTGAAGTTCGAGGCCACTTCGTAGTAATTGGCATGGCGGTCAAGTCGGCAACGCGATCCGAACCTGGGCCTGTTAGCCCGACGCGCGAGCGAGAGGCCAGCCGCGGTTACCAGAGATCGGGAGGTGATGGGCCACGGTTCGCTCACTGCTCGTTCGCAACGGCGGTTGGCCCCTCGCTCGCGCGTCGGGCTAACAAGTGGTTGGCCCCGCCCGTGGGTCGGCGTGAGCGAACCGCCCGCTGGCCCCATGGCACCCGCTCAAGTGGCGACCACGTTGCCGGCCGCGTCCATCCACAGATCACTGCCCCACCACAGGACGAACTTACCGCTCTGCTTCCACTCAAGGATGTCGCGGTCGAGAGTAAACTGTTCCTTCGGGTTGAGCGAAGGACGCCGACCGAACGCCCGTAGGTAGCCATCGGGCAGATCGGAGATGCCGACATCGTACTCGCGGACGAAGAACCGCCGGACGGCGATATCTTGGTGCCTCACCTGAAGATTCTCCTGCCACTCACCCAGCGCATCTTGCCACTGTAGGAGCGTCTGGTAGCGCTGCTCACCGGACGGTAAGCCATCCGGCAGCGTGATGACGACATCTCGCTCCTCGCATCGCAGCCATTCACCGCTCGGAGTGAAGAACACCGCCAGGAGTGCCTTGCCGCCCAACCCCATCAACACTTGTTCGCCGCACGGCACCACGCCGCAAGCGAAGTAGCCTTCCGACACGGACGCGATTGTGTAGAGGCGGTCGCTGGCTGGTCGAGCTTCCGCCACCGCATACCCTCCTGCCGCTAAACTTGAAAATCGCTCGCGTCCGGCACGCCGCCGGACCGTTCGCCCTGCGCCGAGGTAGCAATCACAGCAGCCCGTAGTTCGCCAGCGTCTGACGCACCTTCGCTTCGCCGGCGGCGTCCATCGCGCACATGGGCAACCGCAGTTCGCCGGAATCGCGGCCGAGCAGTTTCAGCGCCGTCTTCACCGGGATCGGGTTGGTGGCCACGCTCAGCATGTCACGGCAGAGGGGGAACAGCTTGCGGTGCCATTTCAAGGCTTCTGCGAAGTTGCCCTCGCTCGCCGCCTTGACGAGTGCCAGCATGTCCTTCGGCACGATGTTCCCGACCACGCTCACCACCCCACGCCCGCCGATGCTCATGAGCGGCAGCGTGAGCGAATCGTCCCCGCTCAGCAGCGTCAGGTCGCACAGCGCGGCGACCGAAGATGCCTGATCGAGTGAACCCGTCGCTTCTTTCACGGCCACGATGGTGGGGTACTTCTCCGCCAAGCGGGCGAGCGTTTCGGGGGCGATGTTCGAGGCGGTACGGCCGGGGATGTTGTACACCACCTGCGGCAGGTCGCACGCGTCGGCGACGGCCCCGAAGTGGCGGTAGTACCCCTCCTGCGTCGGCTTGTTGTAGTACGGCCCCACTTGCAGGGTGCCCGTCGCCCCGGCCTTCTTCGCCGCCTTCGTCATGCGGACGGCTTCGGCCGTGTTGTTCGACCCGGTGCCGGCCATGACCTTGATCCGCCCGGCCGCCCGCTCGCACACGTAGGCCACCACCCGCTCGTTCTCGTCGTGCGTGAGGGTGGGGCTTTCGCCGGTGGTGCCGCACGGGGCGAGGGTGTTCGTGCCCTCACTCACATGCCAGTCCACCAACTTGCCCATCGCGTCCCAGTCGATGTCGCCGCTCTTGAACGGGGTGACGATGGCGACGGTGACGCCGGCGAACAGTTCGCCACGGGTCTTCGACATGACGGCCTCGGAGCAGGGGTCAGGAGCCAGCAATCAAGTTAGCGATCCGGGTGAGCGCCGCAACCCGCCGGCCGGGAGGGCGGGCGGTGGGGCCCCCTCGGATGGGGGGGGGCCCCCCCCCGCCC
>JANNVG010000784.1:0-2015 GCA_031414395.1 Fimbriiglobus sp. | reverse complement strand
CTCCACGCGGGCTTCCCAGGCGAAGGCCCCCGTCCGACTCTCGGCGAGAGTCGGCCACCCGTCGACCGCTCGCCTCACCCGCCCTTCTTGATCTGGGCCAGCTCCTTCGCCTCCGGGCGGGCCTTGTAGAACGGGTCGAGCGGGTAACACCCGCTCACCAGGCCGTTCCGCGGGGCGGTAGTGCAGTCGCTGAACGTGCGGCACAGCTTCTTGAACTGCAACTCCCGCCCGGCGATCAGGTCGGCCGGCAACTCCGGGTAGCTGAGCACCAGCCGTCCGAGGCCGACGAAGTCGGTCATGCCCTGCGCCACCGTCGCCTGCCCGACCCGCGGCAGCCACTCCTGCAAGTACGTGTACCCCGAGCCGGTGAACAGCAGCCCCGGCGCCGCGGCCTTCAGCTTCGCCGTCACGTCGATCTGCCGGGCCACGCCGACGAACGGCTCCTCCGGCGGCAGGTAGCCGTCCGACGGCGGGAACACCGCCGGCCGCTGGACGTGCGGCACATAGTACGGGCTGCCGGCGGTGGTGCAGACGAGCTTCACGCCCAGCGATTCCAGCAGTTTCATGAACCGGATCGGTTCGGCGAGGTCGTACCCGACGCCCGTGCCGTCGCCCCCGAAGGCGTACCGATACGGGCCGTCGCCCCACGCCTCTGGTTCGCCCGTGCGGTCGGCGCCGGGCTTGAACGGCACGAAGTCGATTGCGCTCAGCCGCACGCCGATTTCCAGCTTCGGCGCCACCGCACGAATGCCGCTCACGATCTCGGACAGGAACCGCGTGCGGTTCTCGAAGCTGCCGCCGTACTCGCCCGGTCGGTCGATGGCGCTCAGGAACTCGTGCCCCAGGTAGCCGTGGCAGTGCTTCACGTCGACGAAGTCGTACCCGGCGTCGGCGGCGATTTTGGCGGCCGTCACGAAGTCGGCGACGAGCTGTGACACCTCGTTGTCAGTCATCAGGGGGTGGTCGGCGGTCAGGCCGAACTTGCGGTCCAACACCGGGTGCCGGTACAGGGTCATCGGCTCCAGCCGCTTCTTGTCGTTCGGCCGGGCGAACCGCCCCGAGTGGGTGAGCTGCAAGCCGACGAACAGGTCGTCGGTGCGGCCGAACGCGGCGGCGTGCTCACTCACGAGCGTCTCGCGCAACTCCGCGAGCGAAGCGGCGTTCGCGGTGGAGACGACCAACTGGTTCGGGTTCGCCCGGCCGTCGGGCCGCACGGCGGCGGCCTCGCCGCCCCAAATGAGCTTCGCCCCGCTGCGGCCGAAGTGCCGCCAGCGGCGGACGGTCAACTCGCTCGGCGTGCCGTCCGGGTTCGCGTCCCACCCCTCCATCGGCAGGATGCAGAAGCGGTTGCCGATGGTGCGGCCGTTCAGTGTGGCGGGCTGTGCGAGCGGGCCGTTCGGCGTCAGTTGCTCGTCGAACGGCAGGCTCACACCGACGGCGTGGAGGTGCGCCCGCAGGTCGTCGGCCGTCTTCAGTTGGGCCACGCGCTTGATGACGAGGGGCATGGGTCGCGCCTGGGGGGAACGGCGATAAGATACGGGTTGAACCTGCACTGAAGGCCGCGTGTCCGTTTCTTCGCCGCGACCCGTGGGAACGGTGGGCGTCCTCCGCTCCCGCGTGTCGCGGCGAAGAGTGGGGTTCGCCGAATTTCGCCTTGAAGGGGGCACCGGCCGCGCCTACTGTTTACTTTCCCATGCGGGACAACCCGCCAGCGTAGCTCAGTTGGTAGAGCTACGGTTTTGTAAACCGTCGGTCGTGGGTTCGATTCCCACCGCTGGCTCTGGTGGGAGGGTGGCGGCGGGCGGCACGAACGGCGGCACGGACGGCGAATGCGACAACCGGGTAGATGGCGGAGTGGTCAATCGCAGCAGACTGTAAATCTGCCTCCTTCGGGATACGGGGGTTCGAATCCCTCTCTACCCAATGCGGACAGTTCCAGGTTCCACGTTCCAGGTTCCGAGTTGAGAGCCGAGTGCTTTTTGACTTGGAACGTGGAACGTGGAACCTGGAACTCC
>JANNVG010000783.1:0-3740 GCA_031414395.1 Fimbriiglobus sp. | reverse complement strand
CCGCGTTGGCGCTCGCGATGCTCGCGGCGAAGAGGCCATCAGAGGCAACGGACATGCCCCGACCGCTCCTCCAGTTCTCCGGCCCGTTCGCCGACCTGCCGTTCGACACCCTGACCGCCAAGGCCGCCGAGTGGGGCTATCAGGGGTTCGAGCTGTGCTGCTGGGGCGATCATTTAGAAGTGCAACGCGGGCTGAGCGACGACGGCTACTGCCCGTCTCGCCTGGACGCCCTCGCCCGTCACGACTTGCACGCCCCGGTGGTGGCCGCCCACAAGGTCGGGCAGGCGGTGAGCGATCCCATCGACGAGCGACACCAAGCCCTTCTGCCGGATTACGTGTGGGGTGACGGCAAGCCGGCGAAGGTGCAGCAGCGGGCGGCCGAAGAGATGATGGCGACGTTCCGGCTGGCCGAGAAGCTGGGGGCCGGCGTGGTGAGCGGGTTCACCGGCTCGCCCATTTGGAGCTTCGTCACCGGCTACCCCGGCCCGAAGCCGGGTGCCATCGCCGAGGGCGTGAAACAGTTCGCCAAGCAGTGGAACCCGATCCTCGACGTAGCCCGCGACTGCGGGGTACGGTTCGCCGCCGAGATCCACCCCGGCCAACTGGCCTTCGACCTGTACTCCGCCGAGTTGGCGCTCGACGCGCTCGACGGCCGCGAGGAGTTCGGGTTCACGTTCGACCCGAGCCACTTGCACTGGCAGGGCGTGGAGCCGGTCGAGTTCCTGCGGCGATTCCCGGATCGCATCTTCCATGTGCATGTGAAGGACGCCACACTGACGTTGAACGGCCGCACGGGGGTGCTGAACGGGTACTGGACGAGCGGCGACGCCCGGCGGGGGTGGCAGTTCCGCAGCCCCGGCCGCGGCGGCATCGACTGGGACGCCATCTTGCGAGTGCTGAACGAGATCGGGTACGACGGCCCGCTGAGCGTGGACTGGCACGACCCCGGCCTGGACCGCGAGTTCGGCGCGGCCGACGCCGCCGCGTTTTTGCAACGCCTCGCCTTCGACCCGCCCCCCCGCGGGCCGATGGCGTTCCGCCCGTAAAGGCGAACCCCGATAGCAAGGTCGGTGGGTGCGGGAGAGAATTGGAATGAGGAAACCAGGAAGGCAGGAATAGATCAACTCTGTTTTCTCCTGCATTCCTGGCTTCCTCATTCATCTTTTGGATTTCACGATGTCATTCCCCACCAAAGCCTCCGTCGATGCCCTGAAGCGCACCTGGACGGACAAGCTCGTCCGCGTGCGGCCCGGCGTGCGCCCGGAACTGCTCCGCTTCGAGGGGCGGGTCGGCCGCGTGGTGACGGTGAACTACGGCGGGCGGGCGGTGGTCGATTTCGCCGACGGCGCGTGGTACGACGTGCCCGACTTCACCGCGGTGCTGGAAGAAGTGACCGACGCCGCCGAGCTGAAGAAGTACGACGCCACCGCCAACAGCGCCCAGAAGCTGCCCGGCCGACAGGGGTGACATGTCTTCGCTGCGAGCATCGCGAGCGCCGATCACTTCCGGCGCTCGCGATGCTCGCGGCGAAGATCGATCCCTTCACATAAGATCACTTCACCTCCACCGCCCTGCCTTCCGCCCATGCTCCTGCTCATCGACAACTACGACTCGTTCACCTACAACCTCGTGCAGCGGTTCGGGGAGATCGACCCGACGCTGCCGGTGCAGGTGCATCGCAACGACCGGATCACGCTCGACCAGATCGCCGCACTCAACCCCACGCACATCGTCCTGTCACCGGGGCCGTGTTCACCAAACGAGGCGGGCATCTGCAACGACGTGCTCAAGCGGTTCGCGTCCACCATCCCCACGTTCGGCGTCTGCCTGGGGCACCAGTGCATCGGGCACAGCTTCGGCGGCGAGGTGGTGCGGAACGTCCGCATGATGCACGGCAAGACGTCGCCCATCCACCACGACGGCAAGGGCGTGTTCGCCGGGCTGAGCAACCCGTTCGTCGCCACGCGGTATCACTCGCTGGTCATCCGCAAAGAGACGTGGACGAACCCGGATTTCGAAGTGACCGCGTGGACCGCCGAGGGCGAGATCATGGGCGTGCGGCACAAGAGCTGGCCGCTGCACGGCGTGCAGTTCCACCCGGAAAGCTTCCTGACGGTGGAAGGGCCGACGCTGATGCGGAACTTCTTGGAACTGGAACCGGGAACGCAGTGGCCGGGGGAGCCACAACCCACCCGGTCACTGCGTTCCCGGTTCCAGTGTGCCGCCCGGCAGGCGGCACCTACCGCCCGCTCTTCGCCAGGAACTTGAGCGACGTCTTCGCCCCCAGGCCGATCTGGCACGTCGTGTCGAACCCGTACTGCTTGAGCAGCTTCAGCAACTGCTCGGCCTCCTTCTCGGTGTCGCACACGAACACCTGCCGCCCCTGCCCCTCGTACAGCCCGAACTTGCCGCTGCTGGCCGTCTTCACCACCAGGTTGTCGCGGTCGAACCGGCTGGCCTGCACGGCGAACGGCACCCGCGCCGGCGGCTGGCCGTTCACCAGGAAGAACGACACCTCGGCGTTGAACCGGCAGAACTCGGTGAACCGCTGGTCCTTCACCAGCTTGAGGGCGTCGCGGCCGGTCCACTCGCTCGGCCCGAAGTTGGCGATCTCGTCGGCCCCGTGCACCAGCTTCCAGTCGGCCTTGTCGCGCTTCAGTTCGAGCCCCTTCGGGTCGATGGCGAACTTCTCCCCGGCCACCGCGGTGCCCACCTCAATGCCCGTGCGGGTGAGCTTGTGCTCGTCCATCGCGGCGGCGAGCTGGGCGTAGGCGCCGGTCAGTTGCGCCTTCGGCGCCTGGGCCTTGTTCGTGGCGGGCAACTCCTGGGCGAACAGGAACGTCGCCCCCACGCCGACCGGCCCGACCTGCCCGAGGCGGTTGAACTTGTACTTGCGGATGACGGCCACGGCTTGCTCGGCATCCTCCTTCGCCGCGCCGAAGTTGAGCAGGATGTTCTGGTCGTCCCGCACCACATGCACCCCGCGGACCTGTTCGGTCCGCAGCGAGGCCGGGTCGATGGTCACGCACGTTTTGGGGCTGAACGCGGGCACCGACGCCGCCCCACTGGTGAGCGCGTATTCCACCACCACGCGGGCCGTGCCGACGGTGCCCCAGTCGGTCGGCCGCAGCTCGCGCATCACCCGCACGAACTCGTCGGCCTCTTCGCGGCTGGTGCCGAAGTCGCGGACGACGCTCAGCCCGTTCGTCACCACCCACCGCTCGCCCTGCCTCCGCACGCTCAGCGAGTTCGCGTCGATGCGGCTCACCGTCTCCTTTTGTGGCAGCACCACTTCGGGCGCGAGCGTGGTCGGCAGCTTCCCCGGCTCGCCCGGCTGCGTTTGCGGTTGCCCCGGCACGGGGGCGTACACGGCGGGCAGCGGGTTCGGGGCCACCCGCGCCGGGGCCATGGCCGGGTGCGTCGGGAACAGTTGCTGAACGGGGCGTGGGCCGAGCTGCGGGGCGGGCGGGGTTTGGGCAACCGCGGCGGCGGCGAACAACGGGGCGAACCCGGCTAAGAGCAGTCGTCGCATAGCCCAATCCCTCGGAGAATGGCACCTCGTCTTCAATCGGCACAACCGGCGCAAGTAATTCAGTCCATCGCGTTCCGCGGAGTTCGCACGGGGTTGGAGCGGGGACCTCACCCCCCGTCCCCCTCTCCCAGGGGAGAGGGGGTGTTCAAGGCGTGTGCCCTCGGGTCGCCTGGAACCCCGAACGCAGTGAGTGGGGTTCAACCACGCA
>JANNVG010000782.1:0-2539 GCA_031414395.1 Fimbriiglobus sp. | reverse complement strand
GTCGTCGCCGTCGTCGCCGTGGATCGTCCAGTGGCACGACATCTCTTGCCACGGCGCCTGATCCTTCGCGTCGTCGGGGTACGCATCTTGGATCGCAGCCATCGCTTCGTCGGGGAGCCAGGGGACGAGCCACCCGTCGTGCCGTCGCCCGTCGAGCCACGCGACGACCGTGACCTCGCCGCAGCGAACGACGGACCATCCGCGTTGCGAGGAACTCGGCGCGGTGCGTTTGGTCTTGGGCTTCACGGAGTTCCTTCGACGTGGGTGGCGTGGGGAGTTGGTGCTGCGCTCGCGAGTGAGGGTAGCGTGCGGCGGCGGCGAGCCTCCGCGGACATACGGTGCCAGGCCGTGCGCCACGAAGGTGTCCAAGTCCAACAGGTGAAAGTCTTGTCCGAGCAATCGACGGTTCGACTCGGTAGCTACCAGGCGGTGAGTGCCGGTGACGGTGCGCGCCGAAGCCCTGGGACAAATGGCCGCCTTGGGCGGTCAGCGAAACCACAGGCCGCAATGCGAGTGAATCCTGAGCAAGCCTCGAAAGCGTTGATGCGGAAGCCGACTCGTCAGCCTGGCGAGGAAGGCCGATGCGCCGCGGAGAAGAAGCCGTCAAGAGCATCCGTGGTGATCCGCCGGGGTAGTGGGAGCGGCATGTGGGGAAGGATTTGGACGCAACGTGGGAGACCCGGAGACGTGCGGGGCAGTTGCCCGCAACGCGCCGCAAGGGCGCGGCGTCCTCGGGAGTCGGAGGGGCTCGTAGTACCGGCGATGCCGTGGAAACACGGCGGAGGGAAGGAGCCCTGCTTCTGGGTGCAACCGAAGGAACGAAGGATCGGGGGATTGGCGTGAGCCTCGTGACCCCGCTGAAGATCCGCGAGTTCCAGAGGAAGCTCTACGTGAAGGCGAAGCAGGAGCCGGACTTCCGCTTCTACCTGCTCTACGACAAGGTGTACCGCGAGGACGTGCTGCACCACGCATACGGGCTCTGCCGCGAGAACGGCGGGGCACCGGGCGTGGACGGTGTGAGCTTCGAGGACATCGAGGCGTCGGGGCGGACTGAGTGGTTGGCCGCGCTTGGGAAGGAGCTGCGAGAGAAGACGTACAAGCCGGGCCCGGTTCGCCGGGTCTTGATCCCCAAGGCAGGCGGAGGCGAGAGGCCGCTCGGAATCCCGAACATCCGGGACCGAGTCGTGCAGAGCGCAGCCGTGCTGATTTTGGAGCCGATCTTCGAGGCGGACTTTGAGGACAGTGCCTACGGGTACCGTCCGAAGCGGAGCGGACAACAGGCGGTCAAGGCGGTGCACCGGTCCCTCATCGAGGGTTACACGGACGTCGTCGACGCCGACCTGTCGAAGTACTTCGACACGATCCCGCACCACGAGCTGATGCAGTCGGTGGCCCGCCGCGTGGTGGACCGCTGGATGCTGAAACTCGTCAAGAGCTGGCTGAAGGTGCCGGTTTCGGAGCGGGATGAGCGGGGCAGCACGCGGATCACCGGGGGTGGGAAGAAGTCCACCCGGGGAACTCCGCAGGGCGGGGTCATCAGTCCATTGCTGGCGAACATCTACATGCACCGGTTTCTTAGGGCATGGAGGCAACGCGGCAAGGGCGAGGAGTTTCGGGCGCGGATCGTCAACTATGCCGACGACTTCGTGATCCTCAGCCGCGGCAACGCGGCGGAGGCTCTCGCGTGGACGCGGAACGTGATGACCGCAATCGGACTCACGCTCAATGAGACGAAGACCCGTCTGTGCGACGCCCGCACGGAGCACTTCGATTTTCTGGGGTACACCTTCGGCCCGGAACACTACCGCAAGACGGGCTCGCGATACACAGCCGCGAAGCCGTCGAAGAAGTCGGTGCTGCGCGTGAGGGAGAAGCTCCGGCTTCGACTTGACCGCGCAACCGTGTCGCCGTGGAAGGAGGTCGCTGCGTCGCTCAACCGGCTGCTCGCCGGATGGGCGAACTACTTCTCCTACGGATCGCGCACGGCGGCCTATCAGGCCGTGGATCTGTACGTCGAGGATCGTGTACGTGACTTCCTGTGCCGCCGCCACAAGCGGCGTGGCCGGGGGTATAGGCAATTCGGCATGGCGAGGATCTTCGGAGAACTCGGAGTGACTCGACTCGAAACCCGCCTCCGGCGCAAGCCCACTGCGAGGGCCTCAACGTGAAACCAGTCGGAAAGCCGGATGCGGGAAACCCGCACGTCCGGTTTGATGAGCGGGGAGCGGAAACGGGACGGCGAAATCAGCCGTTACCGCGCCGCTCCTCGACTCTACCAATTCGTCGGCTCAGGCGCCACACTTCAGCCCAGGCTCGACGGTCGGAGCGGCCCGGCCGCAAACGACGGTGACGGACAAGAGTTCCCAGCGAGCCTGGGCCAATCTGTAGCCGCTGGCCCGCCGAATTGGGCCTGTCACAGTATGTCTCGGCAACCATTGGGTGCAGGGAGCGCGCGACTTCTCCGAGTTCGCCGCGATGCTCGGTCTTGAGTAGTCGCACGCCGAACAGGCCGCTGCAGCCGACGAGCGGCGTTCACCGG
>JANNVG010000781.1:0-4262 GCA_031414395.1 Fimbriiglobus sp. | reverse complement strand
ACCGGCGGACTCACGTCGCGCCGTTCGTGGGGTGTCGGGCCTCAAGCCCCCTGCCGGATCTGTTCGACCGCGACCTACAGGTGGTCCCACATCGGGTCGTGGGTGTCGTCCGGGACGGTGAACTCACCGGTGGCCAAGTCGTAGGGGCGCTTGCCGCGCGGGGCGGGCACCGGACGCATCTCGATCACGAGGCGGTCGGCCCACGTCAACTCGACCGATTCCTCCGCCTCAACCTGTGCGAGAACGGCAAGCCAGTCACGTTGAAAGTCTCCACCCGTAACGGTACCCATGAGATCAAGTCTACTCGCCACCGACCCTCGCTCCCACGCCATGAACCCCGATCAAGCTGTAGCAGTGGTCATCCGTGGGGTAGTTCCCGTACTGCTCGGCCTGTACATGACACTACTGGCGTTCCGGGTGATCGGCCGGAAACCCGGCGAACACATGAAATGGGACGAGTGGCACCGGCGATACGGACGGTTGTTGAAGGTGGTCGGACCGCTCGGGATACTGACTGGTGTTTTTCTCGTGGTGATCGTCCTCTTCTTCGCTCCGCCCCCACCTCCGCCGTCCGGTGCGTGGGCACGGGCGTACACAGACGACCGTCGGTTTAGCGCCGAGTTTCCAGAGCCGCCGCAGCGGGACACGGAAACGGTTCAGACGGTCGAGTTCCACACCCTCACCCTCCCGGCGAAGGCGCGAAACAGTAATTTCGCCCTTGATTACTCCGACTTGCCCGAACACCTCCGCGGGGTGGATGAGGAGGGGGTGTTGGACGCGACGCGAGACGCGCTGTTACAATTCGGCGGTCAACCGGGGAAGGGGGCCAAGCTGGTTCGGGAGGAAAAACTCAGCGGACCAGGCCCGCCGGGGCGGTTCCTGCTGATTTCGACCGGTGATCGGTACATGCAGCGGATGAAGGTGTTCATTGTCGGCGCGCGGAGCTACCGCGCCATCGCCACCACCCCCCGCAATCCGCAGGATGAGGCGGACGGGCAGCGATTCGTGGATTCGGTTCGGTTCGAGGAGGCCGACAGGTGATGGTAACGGCTTGGAGTGCGGGCAGCCCTACAAAATGGCTCGCAGTGCGTTCAACAAATACTCCCCTTCGGCGGGGGTGCCGACGCTCATCCGCAAGCCGTCGCCGTAGGCGGGGTAGGTCATGTACCGCACGAGGATGTTCTTCGCCTTCAGCGCCTCGTAGATCGGCTTCACCGGGCGGTCGGAACGGCAGCACCAGACGAAGTTCGCCCGGCTGGGTGTGACCGTGTCCGGCCTGCCGCCCGACTGGACGGCGTTTTGCGACACGGTGAACCCCGGCTGGGGCGGCACCCGGCTGCAGGTGTCGCTGTCGTATCACGGGCACCGCTCGGCGGCGCTCACGCTGTTGCGCGCGGGGTGCTGGTGGCCGGGCACAAGCTGGTCATCCGCACCGTTCACTCCGCAGGACTGCCACGTGTCGATGCCCCTCGACAGCGGACGGGCGATTGTGGGCTGTCGGCTGGGGCGGAAGTAACTCACCTCGTTGTGCAATTCTCTGTAATGGCTCGTCCGCTCCCATCGACTGGTGGGGTGTGACCCACACGCGACGGCGAGCCGACCCATGACCGACTGGCCGAGCATCCTCCGCGACCACGGCCCGCTCGTCTGGCGGACGGCCAACCGCCTTCTGAACGATCACGCCGACGCCTCCGACTGCTTCCAGAGGACGTTCCTTGCGGCCGTCGAATTGGCCGGCCGGGAAACGGTGCGCCACTGGCCCGCGGTGTTGAAACGACTGGCCACCGCCCGCGCGTTGGACGTGCTCCGCACGCGGTATCGCCGCACGCCGGAGCCGTTGCCCGATGACTCGCCCGACCCCAGACGCCCGGACCCGCTCGCCGCCGCCGCCGGGGGTGAGTTGGCCGACCGCCTGCGGGACGCCCTGGCCGAACTCGACCCGCCCATGGCGAACGCCTTCTGCCTGATCGGCCTGGAAGGGTTGACCAACACCGAGGCGGCGGCCGAGTTGGGCGTGTCCGCCAACCACGCGGGCGTGCTGCTCCACCGGGCACGACACTCCCTGAAAGCCAAACTGTCCGGGTTCGACCCGAAGGTGCTGCGATGACCACCGACAACCAGCGTCCGCACCCGGACGCACTCGAACAAGCGACGGCGGCGTTGCGGGACGCCCCCGTCCCGGCCGGACCCCCGGCCGAACTGACCGCGAGCACCCTCGCCGCGGTCGAGTCCCGGCTCGCCGGCACACCGCCGGTCGAGCCGTCCCGCTCATTCCAACGGAGGGCGACAGTCATGCGGTACATCCGGTACGGGTCTCTGACCACGGCGGCGGCGGTGCTGGTGGCGGTGGCGTTCGTCGCCCTCACCCCGCGCACGCTGCTCGCCATGGACAAAGTGCTCGACAAGGTGAAGGCGACCGAGTCGGTCAGTTACACCGACACCCAAACCACCCCCGACGGGCACGTCACCGCGATCAACTCCTACGTCCGGAAGGAGCAGACGCGGATCGAGATCCGCGGCGGCAAAACCACCTACGTGTTCGACTACGCCAAGCGGAAGGCGCTCGTGTACTCCACCGACCTGAAGGCCTTCGAGGTGTACGACCTGCCGGAACAGACGGCCGACACACGACCGGACGCCCTCGCCCAGGAGTTGCAGCGGTTGCGGGCGAAGAAGGCGGCCGAGGACGGGACCGAACGGGTGGGCGACGTGGACGCCGTGGCGTTCAAGGTCGAAGGGGTGAGTCTGTTCGAGACGACCGTAGACTGCCGCCTGCTCGTCGACCCGAAGACCCAACTGCCGGTCAAGGTGGTCGCCACCCGTGAGCCGACCGACAAGACGGACGCCACCTTCGTGAAACGGGTGTTCGACGAGATTCGGTGGAACCCGGAGCTGAAGGACGGACTGTTCTCTCTCACCCCGCCGCAGGGGTACAAGCAGGGGATTCCGGGGTTCGTCAAACCGCCGGTGAAGTAGAGTCGGGGCACCGCCCGCCCGCCACCGGCTTTCCGGTGGTTTGAGGCGTTGAGAGCGTCTGGTATCAGTGGGCCGACTCTCGACCACTCGGAGCCAGCCGTCGGGGTGGTTGTCGACCAAACCCTTTCACGTCCCCGCCGGGTGGAATTGCATCCGCACCCGGCGGTCGAAGTGAGGCGAAATCGACCCCCACTCCCTGGCGGTCGCGGCTCGTCAACCGTTCAACAGCACCCGAAGTTCGGCGAGCAACTTCTCCACCTCGGCGGGGGTACCGACGCTCATGCGGAGGCCGTCGCCATAGGTAGGGTAGGGCATGTAGCGGATGAGGATGTTCTTCGCCTTCAGGGCCTCGTAGATCGGCTTCACGGGGCGGTCGGCGCGGCGGCACCAAACGAAGTTGGCTCGGCTTTGTGTGACCGTGAACCCGAGTTCGGTCAGTTCCACCGTCATCCGCCCGCGGGTGGCGATCATCTTCGCCCGCACGCCGGCGGAGTAGTCCTGGTCTTCCATCGCGGCGGTGGCGGCGGCGAGGGACAACACGTCGCAGTTGTAACTGTCCTTCACCTTCACCAACTCGCGGATCAACTCCGGAGCGGCGACGGCGAACCCGAAACGGATGCCGGCCAGCGCGTAATACTTGCTGAAGCTCCGCGTGACGATCAGGTTCGGGATCTTGCCCACCAGTTCCAGCCCGTTCCACTCGCAGAAGTCGGCGTAGGCTTCGTCGAGTACGAGCGGGCCGTTCACCTCCGCGGCGAACTTGGCCACCTGTTCCGGCCGCATAGCGGTGCCGCTCGGCGAGTTCGGATTCGCCAGGAACGTCAGGTGGGCACCCTTCACCGGCCACGGGGTCGGCGGGGTCCAGTCGGCGTTGAACGGCACGGTGACGAACTTCGCCCCCTGGATGTCGGCGAGTGTTTTGTACAGGGAGTAGCTGGGTGTGGGCGACGCCATCACCCCGCCCTCGGGCACGAACGCGCGGGTGAGGATGGTGAGAATGTCGTCGGAGCCGTTGCCGATGAGGATCGAATCGGGCGACACGCCGAGCGTCTTGCCGGCGGCGGCGCGGAAGGTGTCGCCGAGCGGTTGCGGGTACTTGCGGAGCGTGTCGCCGGTGAGGGCGGCACGGACGGCGTCGAACACCTTCGGGCTGGGCGGGTAGGGGTTCTCGTTCGTGTTCAACTTGACGACGTGAGCGGCGTTGATCTGCTCGCCGGGGGTATACCCGGCCATGCTGACGATGTTGGGGCGCACGGTGTGGCTCCGGTAGGGCGGGTCGAGCAGGT
>JANNVG010000780.1:0-6565 GCA_031414395.1 Fimbriiglobus sp. | reverse complement strand
CGTGGGTCTCTCCGGGCGGAGCGCCCGTCGGACCCACCCTACAAGAATCACCGCCCGACCAGCTTCTCGAACTCGTCTTCCGTCAGCACGGTCACGCCGAGCGCCTTCGCCTTGTCCAGTTTGCTGCCGGCCTTCTCGCCGGCCACCAGGTAGTCCGTCTTCTTGCTCACGCTGCCGGTGGATGTCCCGCCCATCTCCTTGATGAGCGCCTCGATGCCGCCGCGGTCGTACTTGGTCAGCGTGCCCGTCACCACCACCGTCTTGCCCGTCAGGGGCAGCCCGCCGGCGGGCACCGCCCGCTTGTCGTGCGTCAGCTTCACCCCCGCCGCCCGTAGCTCCGTCACCAGCTTCGCCCCCGCCGGGCTGTGGAAGTAGTCGTACACGAACCCGGCCCGCTTCGGCCCGAACCCCTTCACCTTCGACAGTTGCTCCTGGCTCGCGGCCAGCACCAGGTCGATGCTCGGGAACTCCTCGGCCAGCGCTTCCGCCATACTCTCGCCGACCATGTAGATGGTGAGCGCCGACAACAGCCGGGCCAGCCCGCGGCCCTTGCTCGCCTCGATGCCGGCGAGCAGGTTCTGCGCCTTCAGCTTTTTGAACCCCTCCAGCGCCAGCAGTTGCTTCTCGGTCAGCGTGTACAGGTCGGTCACGCTCTTCACCAGTTCCGTTTCCACCAACTGAACGGACACCTCGCGGCCGAGGGTGTCGATGTCCATGCGATCCCGCCGGGCGTACCCCTCGATCCGCTTGGCCAGTTGCGCCGGGCACACGCCCGTGTTCGCGCAGACGTACCCAAAGCTCGTCGCGCTCTCCTCCTTCTCCACCGGCCCGCCGCACACCGGGCATGTCGTCGGCCACTGGATCGGCTTCTCCTTCCCGGTGCGTGCGTCCGTCACCACCTGCACCACCTGCGGGATGATCTCGCCCTTCTTCTCGACCACCACCGTGTCGCCGATCCGCACGTCCATCTTCTCCACCCAACTGGCGTTGTGCATACTCGCCCGCCGCACGGTGGTGCCGGCCAACAGCACCGCCTCCAGTTCGGCCACCGGCGTCAGCTCGCCGAACTTGCCGATGCTGAACTCGACCGAGTTCAGTTTGGTGATGCCCTGTTCGGCCTCGAACTTGTACGCCTTCGCCCACCGCGGCACCTTCGCCGTCGCCCCCAGCCGCGCACGCTGCACGAAGCTGTTCAGCTTCACCACCATGCCGTCGGTCTCGTAGGGCAGGGCGTGCCGCTTCTCGTCCCACTCGTCGCAGAAGGCGATCACCTCGTCGATGGTCTTGCACAGCACGAAGTGCGGGTTCACCGGAAAGCCCCACGTTTTCAGTGTCGTCAGCAGGTCGGTCTGGGTGTCGGCGCTCAGCCCGTCCGCCCCGCCGACGGCGTAAGCGAACAGGTTCATCTTCCGCTTGGCCACCTTCTTCGGGTCGAGCTGCTTGAGGGTGCCGGAGGTCAGGTTGCGGGTGTTCGGGTACGGGTCGTCGCCGGCCTTCACCCGCTCGACGTTCAGCCGCACCAGCTCCGCCCGCGTCATGTAAATCTCGCCCCGCACCTCGACCATCTTCGGCGGCGTCTTGGTGGTCAGGCGGAGGGGCACACTGCCGATGGTCTTGATGTTGTTCGTCACGTCGTCGCCCACGTCGCCGTTGCCCCGCGTGGCGGCGGTCGTCAGCAGGCCGTCTTCGTACAGCAGCGAAATGCTCACGCCGTCGATTTTCAGCTCCACGGTGTACGCCACCTCGCCGCTGCCGGCCCCCTTCCGCACGTCCGCGTCGAACTTCCGCAGGTCGTCCGCCGAGTAGCTGTTGTCGATGCTCAGCATCACCGCCTTGTGCGTCACCTTCTCGAACCCCTCGATGGGTTTGCCGCCCACCCGCTGCGTCGGGCTGTCCGGCGTCATCAGCTCCGGGTGCTGCTTTTCCAGGGCGGTCAGCTCGCTCAGCAGCTTGTCGAAGTCGCGGTCGGAGACGACCGGCGCGGCCTCGACGTAGTACAGGTGGTTGTGCCGGTGCAGTTGCTCCCGCAGTTCGGCGGCGCGGGCGGCGGGGGCGGGGGGTTTGGCTTTGGCCACGGGCGGCACCGGGGGGGGCGTGGGGAATGGGAGTGCGGGGATTGTGCGGCGGAACGCGGTCGCGGGCAAGGTCGGGAGCGCGGAGGGAGGATTAACCACAGAGGCACAGAGACACAGAGAAGACAGGACTGAGTTCGGTGTCTTCACACTCACTCTTGTTTTCTCTGTGTCTCTGTGCCTCTGTGGTTAGTCCGAGTTTTGTTTCCGGTCTGAATTCTCCGCCCGGCTCGCACCCGTTCTCGTCTGCGGGCAAATCCGGCGGGGGCACGTCGATAACTGCACTGACGGCCGGCGACGCCCGGCCACCCCCACCCAACCTCCCTTCGGAGTTCCGACTAATGGGCCTGACCCTGACCAACAACGTGGCGTCCCTGAACGCCCAGAACAACCTGACCAAGACGAGCGGCATGCTCGGCAAGTCGCTCGAGCGGCTGTCCACCGGCCTGAAGGTGAACCGCGGGGCGGACGGCCCGGCCGCGCTGGTGATCAGCGAGACGCAGCGGGCGCAGATCTCCGGCCTGCGGGCGGCCATCGACAACACGAACAAGGCGGTGAGTCTGGTGCAGACGGGCGAGGGCGCGCTGAACGAGATGAACACCCTGCTGAACAAGGTGCGGAGCCTGGCCGTGGACTCGGCCAACAGCGGGGTGAACGACACCACCGCGCAGGCGGCCAACCAGGCCGAGATCACCAACATCCTGGGCAGCGTGGACCGCATCGCCAGCACCACCAAGTTCGGCAACAAGGCGCTGTTCGACGGGAACGCCGGCATCACCGGCAACACGAGCGTGTCCACCACCCAGTTCGTCGGGGCCGACCCGACGACCAAGGCCGGCAGCTACGCGGTGGAGGTGACCACCGCCGCCGAGAAGGCGAACGTGACCGCCGGCGGCCCGGTCCAAGCCACCCCGCTGACGCAGGACGAGACGCTGAACGTGAACGGCGTGCAGATCAAGCTGACGTCCGGCATGTCGCAGTCGCAGGTGATCGACCAGATCAACCAGTACAGCACCCAGACGGGGGTGACGGCTGATCTGGCCGGGCTGGCCGGCAGCGCGACCCGGCTGACGAGCAACACGTTCGGGGCCGAGGCCAAGGTGACCGTCTTCTCCGACCGGGCGGCGGCCCCGTCGGGCCCTGGCCCGTATGTGAGCAGCGGGTTCGGCACGGCCAGCGTGACGGACAGCGGGGTGGACCTGGCCGGCACCATCGACGGGGTGGCGGCCACCGGCAAGGGGAACGTGCTCACCTCCACCAACGGCGACTCGAAAGGGGTGCAGGTGGCGGTCCAGTCGGCGGTCCCCGTCGGCCCCGCCCCGAACCCGGTCGCCACGGTCAGCGGCACGCAGGGGAACGTGAACGTGCAGGACAACTCGCTCACCTTCCAGGTGGGGGCGAACAGCGGGGAGACGGTGAAGGTGTCGTTCGACAAGCTGAACACCGGCAACCTGGGGGTGGGGGCGAGCAGCCTGTACAGCAGCCTGTCGCAGATCGACACGTCGAACGGGGCGGAGGCGCTCAAGACCATCGACAAGGCCATCGCCGACGTGACCGACCTCCGCGGACGGCTGGGGGCGTTCCAGTCGAACACCCTGGAGAGCACGGCCAACAACCTGCGGAACACGCTGGAGAACACGACGGCCGCCGAGAGCGTCATCCGCGACACCGACTTCGCCTCGGAGATCGCCAACTTCACCAAGTACCAGACGCAGATGCAGGCCGGCAGCACCGTGCTGGGGAACGCCAACCAGATCACCCAACTGGTGGCCGGCCTGCTCCGCGGCTAACCCCGCCCCGGCCGGGGCAACTCCCGGCCGGCACCTTCGATAACCCCGTCAGGCCGCGGAACGGACTCCCGTTCCGCGGCCGCGTTCGCGCACCCACACCCACACCACTCGTCTCCCCGCAGGGGGGTCCACCGTGTCCAGCGTCAGCAGCAGCGGCCTCAACTTCTCCGGCCTGGCCACCGGCATCGACGCGCAGAAGATCATCGACGGGCTGACGGCCATCAGCCAGAAGCGGGTGGACCAGATGACCGCCCGCAAGGCGGTCGTCAACCAGCGGCAGGCCACGTTCGCCGGGCTGCAGGCCAAGCTGCTCGACCTGCAATCCCAGGTGAGCCGGGTCGGGCGGTCGGTGGCCGGGGCGTTCGACGGCCGCACCGCCACCCCGTCGGACAAGGAGGCGGTGTCGGTCGCCGCCGGCACCTCCGCCGTCCCCGGCACCTACTCCTTCACCGTCACCGCCCTGGCCCAGGCGAACAGCGTGGCGTCCGGCGGGTTCGCCGACCCCGGCTCCGCCATCAAGCAGGGCACGTTCGCCTTCCGCGTCGGCTCCGGGGCGGAGAAGACGGTCACCATCGGGCCGACGAACAACACCGTGCAGGGGCTGGCCGACGCCATCAACAACTCCGGCGGGGACGTGCGGGCCGCCCTGCTGAACGACGGCTCGGCCGAACCGTACCGGCTGGTGCTCACGGCCACCAAGACCGGGGCGGCGAACGCCATCAGCGTGACGAACGGCCTGACCGGCGGCAGCGGGGCGGACGTGAACGCGACGGCGACCACCGTGCAGGCGGCGGCCGACGCGAGCGTACAGTTGGGAAGCGGGCCGGGGGCGATCAGCGTCCGCAGTGCCACCAACCAGTTCGCCGGGCTGATCCCCGGCGTCACCGTCACGGCCAACAAGGCCGACCCGGCCAAGCCGCTGAGCGTGCAAGTGGCGGCCGACACCACCGGGGCGGGCAAGGCGGTGCAGGACCTGGTGTCGTCGTTCAATGCGGTCATCGACTACATCGACGAGCGGGACAACTACGACGCGGCCAAGGGCACGACCGGCACCCTGCTCGGCAGCCGCGACGCCGTCCAACTGGCCAACGACCTGACCGGCGTGCTGACCGCCGCCGTGCCCGGCCTGGGCACCGCCGCCAACCGCCTGTCGGCGGTCGGGGTGACGCTGACCGACAAGGGGCGACTGGTGATCGACCAGGGGAAGCTCGACCGCGCCCTGAGCGGGCAGGAGCCGGGGGTGTCGGCGGGCGAGGTGAAGCGGCTGTTCGCCCTCACCGGCACGTCCACCGACAGCGGGGTCGGCTTCGCCTTCGGGTCGGACAAGACCAAACCGTCCCCGGCCGGCCGGCCGTACCGGGTGAGCGTGACCGCCCCGGCCGCCCGCGCCGCGGTGACGGCCGCCTCCCCGCCCGCCCCGAGCGTCACCATCGACGGCAGCAACAACACGTTCAGCGTGGTGGTGAACGGGGCGCGGTCGAACTCCCTGTCGCTTTCCGCCGGCACCTACACCCCGGCCACCCTGGCGGCGGCCGTGCAGGCGGTGATCAACTCCGACCCCCCGCTTCAGGCCAACCAGGTGTCGGTGGACGTGGCCGGCGGGCAGATGCGGATCACCTCCGCCCGGTACGGGTCGGCGGCGGCGGTGGAGGTGGCCGGCGGCACTGCCCTGCCCGCCCTCGGGTTCGCCGGCGGGGAGCGGGGCCGGGGCACCGACGTGGTCGGCAGTTTCACCGCCGACGGGGTGACCGAACCGGCCACCGGCAGCGGGCAGTTGCTCGCCGGCCGCACGGGCAACGCCAACACCGACGGCCTGCAGGTGCTGGTCACGGCGAACGGGGCGACGACCGCAGACCTGACCGTCACCCAGGGGGTGGCCGGCCGCGTCGGGGCGGTCCTGAACAAATATCTGAATCCGGTGAACGGGCGGTTCAAGACCATCGATAACGCTTTCGCGGCCACCGCCGAAGGGATCGACCGCGACGTCGCCCGCCAGAACCTGCTGATCGAGGACAAGAAGGGCAGTCTGCTCAAGCAGTTCGCCGCCATGGAGTCGGCGGTGAACCGGCTGAAAGGCCTCCAGTCGCAGCTCTCGTCACTCGTGCCGGTGTCGTACTCGAACGGCTAGCCCGCCCCACTCGACCGCCCACACACCACCCGACCACCGCGTCACCGGAACTCCGATGTCCCCGCACCACGCCTACCGCCGACACGACGAGTACGCCGGCCTGTCCCGCATCGACCTGCTGCTCGCCCTGTACGACGGCGCGCTCGCCCGCCTGGGCAAGGCGGAGATGGCGCTGACCAACGGCGACGTGCCGGTGGCCACCCCGTACATGGCGAAGGCGCAGGTGATCGTGTCCGAACTGGCCGCCGGCGTGCGGGTGGAGGTGGACGAGGAGATGGGCACGAACATGCTGCGGCTGTACGAGTTCGTGGTGAACGAGCTCCGCACCCCGCGGCTGGCGAACGTGCGGACGGCGACGAAGATCCTGACCACCATGCGGGAGGGGTTCGAGGGCATCCGCGAGGAGGCCAACCGGCTGGAGCGAACGGGCGAACTGGTGACGGCCGGCCGGATGCAGATGGTGCTCGAGGTGGCGTGAGAGGCTGGTTTCGGGCGGGTGGGGGGCACACGGCGCGAGTCGGACGGGGGCCCGCCCCAGGGCAAACCCACGGGGGGGAGTGTGGGTTTCGCACAAA
>JANNVG010000779.1:0-6338 GCA_031414395.1 Fimbriiglobus sp. | reverse complement strand
CGTCGCGGCCACCGGGGGCGTTCACCGGCCCGACTCTCGGAACACTCCCCGCGATCCCTGCTCGACCCGCCCTACACGAAAGGACCAGACACCCGATGGGCGTTCAGAGAGTCGTCACGTTTCCGGCGGGCGAGCCGAGCTGGCCGGCGGTGGCGGCGCAGCTGGCCGCGGCCGGCGAGGTGCCGCCGATCCGCATGATCGACGGCCTGCCGGCATTCCCCGACGAGCAGCCCGACGACGGCTGGCGGGAACTGCGGCTGGGGTTCCCCGCCGGCATGGTGACGGTCGCCCGCGGCCCCGGCGGGTGGCGGTTCACCGTGTGGGGCACCGACGACCCGGCGCTGTTGCGTGCCCAGGAACTGACCGCGAACGCCGCCGCACTCGCCGGCGGCGGGGTGGTGAACTAACCCACCCGAACGACCACTTTGCCGAAGTGCCCGGCCGCCTCCAGGTGGCGGAACGCCTCCCGCACCTCGGCGAAGGCGAACACGCGGTCAATCACCGGGCGGATCGCGTGCCTTTCAATCGCCGCGTTCATCCGCTCGAACATCGCCCGGCTGCCGACGAAGAGGCCCCGCAGGGTGATACCCTTCATCATCAGCGGCAGCGGGTCGAAGGTGCCGCCGCCGGCCAGCACGCCGACGAGCGCGATCCGCCCGCCGGCGCGGGTGGCCTTCACGCTGCGGTCGAGCGTACACGCCCCGCCCACCTCCACCACCAGGTCGACCCCTTCGCCGTTCGACTCGCGGCGTGCCCACTTCTCCCAGTCGGGCGACGCTTTGTAGTTCACTCCGGCGGTCGCGCCCATGCCCAGCGCGCGGGCCAGCTTGTCGTCGCTGCCGGACGTGACGAGCACCCTCGCCCCGAGTGCGACGGCGAACTGGAGCACGAACACCGACACCCCGCCGGTGCCTTGCAGGAGTACCGTTTTGCCGGCCGGGTCGAAGTCGGTGGTGAGGGCGTTCCAGGCGGTGACGGCGGCGCACGGCAGCGTCGCGGCTTCCTCGAACGACAGGTGCGACGGGATCGTCACGACGCCGGCTTCGCTCAACTTCACCCGCTCGGCCAGCACGCCGTCGATGGCCCCGCCGAGGGCCGACTTGCCGGCCGCGTCGGTCAGCGGGCCGTCGGCCCAGTTCTGGAAGAAGGTGCCGCACACGCGGTCGCCCGGCTTCACTGACAGCACGCTGTCACCGACGGCGACGACCTCGCCGGCGCAGTCGGAGCACGGCACCCGCGGGAGCGGCATCTTCGGGTTGTACAGCCCCTTCGCCACCAGCAGGTCGCGGAAGTTGAGCGCCACCGCCCGCACCGCCACCAGCACCCGACCGGGGCCGGGCGTCGGCTCGGGCCGCTCGCCGACGGCCAGGTGGTCGAGGCCGAACTGCGGGATGACGGCGGCGCGCATGGGAATCCCTTCGGCGTGGAACGTGCGACCTACTATAGCCCCGCCGGGGCGACCGGGAATAGCCGGGGGTGATCCAGCGACGGGAGCCGCCGTTGGACCCGTCCGCCCCTTCCCACAACCTCGCGTCGCCCGGACGCCGTTCGCAGGTGTGCCACGGGAACCATGCGGAGAGCCCCCCACCCGGACGGCGATGCCGCCCGACCTCCCCCGCACGGGGGGAGGTGGGGTGTTGGCCTGTTCGTGACCGTGACCGTGCGGGAACCGCAATCACCCCCACCTCCCCCCGTGCGGGGGAGGTCGCCGGAGTTCACGACGTGAACCCGGCGGGTGGGGGGGGCCAGCCGACTTCCAGCGGCCCTGCCGCCGTTCGCTATTCGCTTGCTCCCGCCCACCACTTCGGGTACAGGTAGAGTCCTGCCGACTCCCCACGTTCCCGAGTGCGGACACATGCGCCCCTCCCGCCGCGGCTTCCTCCAGATCGGTGCGCTCGGCGCCGGCGGGCTGTGCCTGCCGCAGTTGCTCCGGGCGGAGGCGAAATCCGGCACCCGCGCGTCGAACAAGTCGGTCATCTTCATCTACCTCGTCGGCGGGCCACCGCACCAGGACATGTTCGACCTGAAGCCGGACGCGCCGGCCGAGATCGCCGGCCCGTGGCGGCCGATCCCCACCGCCGTCACCGGCATCAAGATCGGCGAGGCGTTCCCGAAGATCGCCAAGCGGATGGACAAGTTCGCCGTCATCCGCTCGCTGGTCGGCAACCAGGCCGACCACGACGCCATTCAGGTGTTCAACGGGCGGAACCCGAAGGCGCTGACGCCGAGCGGCGGGTGGCCGCAACTGGGCAGCGTGGTGGCGAAGGTGCAGGGGCCGACCGACCCGGCCGTGCCGCCGTATGTGAGCCTGTGCTACCAGTGCACGCACGGGCCGTACAACGAGCCGGGGCCGGGCTTCCTCGGCGCGTCGCTCGCCCCCTTCCGGCCGACCGGCCCGGCCCGCAACGACATGACCCTCCGCGGCATCTCGGTCAGTCAGCTCGCCGACCGCAAGTCGCTGCTCAAGTCGTTCGACGACCTCCGCCGCGACACCGACGTGAACGGCTCCATGAAGGCGATGGACTCGTTCAACGAACAGGCGTTCGGGCTGCTCACGTCGTCGAAGCTGGCCGAAGCGCTCGACCTGTCGAAGGAAGACCCGCGGACGGTGGCCCGGTACGGCACCGGCGACCCGAAGGTGATGATCGACAGCAACGGCGCACCCCGCGTGCCGCAGAGCCTGCTCATGGCCCGCCGGCTGATCGAGGCCGGCGCGCGGGTGGTCACACTGAACTACAGCAAGTGGGACTGGCACGGCGGGCTGAACGCCGAGGGGCGGGGCAACAACAGCATCTTCACCCGCGAGAAGGAAGACTTCCCCATCTTCGACCAGTGCGTGACCGCGCTGGTGGACGACCTGCACGACCGCGGGCTGAGCGACGACTGCACGGTGGTGGTGATGGGCGAGTTCGGCCGCACGCCGAAGATCAGCGCGAAGGTCGGGCGGGACCACTGGCCGAACGAGAACCAAGAGCTTCTGGCCGGCGGGGGCATGACCACCGGGCAGGTGATCGGGGCGACCGACCGCATTGCGGGCGAGGCGGTGTCGCGGCCGGTCACGTTCGGCGAGTTGTACGCCACGATCTACAAGAACCTGGGCATCGACGCCGGGCGGGCGACCGTGAGCGACCTGGAAGGCCGCCCGCAGCACCTGGTGGAAGAGGGCGGCGAACCGATCAAGGAGTTGGGGTGATCTGACGAGCCGCGACCGCGAGGGCGCGGGTGATCTCATACCCTCCCCGAGGTCGCGGCTCTTTCAAATCTCACTTCGTCAGGTGGTCCGGGCAGACGGCGTCCATCTGCTTCTTCAGCGTGGCGATGGTGTCGGCGTGGGCCGCGTCCACGGCGAGGTTCTTCCACTCGCCGGGGTCGGCCTGGTGGTCGTACAGTTCGGTGCCCTTCTTCCCGCCGTCCCACTCGGTGTAGCGGTGGCGGTCGGTGCGGATCGACCGGCCGAGGAACTTGCCACGCTGCACCACCGTCACCGCCGCCTCCTTGTGCTTGGCGGCCGGGTCGTCGAGCACCGCCCGGAAGTCCGCCCCTTCCAGGTCCTTCGGCACCCCCTTCGACCCGCACCGGGCGGCGAGCGTCGGGTACAGGTCGATGAACTCGGTGATGGCCGCGGTCGCCTTGCCGTTCCCCTTCGCCGCCGGGTCGCGGACGATGAGCGGGGTGCGGCAGCTCCGCTCGAACAGGGTGTTCTTGTTCCACCACCCGCGGGCGCCCAGCTCGTACCCGTGGTCGCCGACGAACACCACCACCGTCTTGTCGTCCAGCTTGTTCGCCTGGAGGGCGTCGAGCAGCCGGCCCACCTGGGCGTCCATGAAGCTCACCCCGGCGTAGTAGGCGTGCAGGAACTCCCGCCGCTCGGCGTCGGTGAACCGGCCGAACTCCGTCCCGAACGCCCCCCCGCCGAGCGAGTGCGGGAACGGCGGGGTGTACCCGTCCGGCGTGACGGGCACCTCCAGCTTGGCCCGGTCGTACAGGTCGAAGTACTTCTTCGGCGCGATGAACGGGTCGTGCGGGCGGTAGAACCCGACCGCCAGGAACAGCGGCTTGTCCCGCTTCTCGCCGAGCACCTTCACCGCCTCGTCGGCCAACTGGCCGTCCGGCTGGTCGGCGTCCGTGCCCTCGGCCGCCAGCCACCGGCACCACGCCAGCTTGTCGCCCGTCAGGTTCCGCCCCTCGCCCTTGGCCCCGGCCGCCGTCGCCTTCCCGTACAGCACCCGGTCGAACGACTTCGCGTCGTCCATCTCCTTCTTCTCATCGTCCGGCGACAGCCCGCGGTGGAACACCTTGCCCAGCCCGACGGCCTCGTACCCGTTCGCGCGGAACAGTTGCGGCAGCGTCACCACGTCCGGCAGGGTCTTGCGGAAGTGGGTGGCGTTGTCGGTCACTTTGGTGGTCGTCGGCCGCAGGCCGGTGAGGAACGACGTGCGGCTCGGGTTGCACACCGTGTACTGCACGTAGGCCCGGTCGAAGCGGACGCCGCCCTTCGCCAGGGCGTCCAGGTTCGGGGTGCGGACCGTCTTGTGCCCGTAGCACCCGAGGTCGCAACACAGGTCGTCCGAGACGATGAACAGCACGTTCGGCGGGTCGGCGGCGAGTGCGACGGTCGACAGGAGCAGGGCGGACAAGATCAGATGCGGTTTCATGGGAGAGTCCGAGAGTGGTTTTGGTCAGGTGAACCGGCGGCGTGAGCCGCCTGGGTGTCAAGCACCCACGGGTTCACACCCGCGGTTCACCAAGTTGTTCACTTCTTCTCGCTGGTCAGCTTCGGCGAACTCGTCGCGCCGAAGCCGACGTTCCGCTTCGCCTCGTACTCCAGCTTGCCGTCGGCGAACTTGAACGTGAGCGTGGCAATGAACGGCGTCTCGGTCAGCACCACTTTCGCCGTGTAGGTGTCGTCGGCCGTCCACGCCCCGCTCGCGGCCACGGGTTGTTCTTCTCCGGTGCCGAACACCCACTTCCCGCTCTTCCACTCGCTCACCCCACACACAAGCCGCCGTTCGGTGCCGTTGATCTTGCTCACCACCGTCACCTCGGAACTCCGCTCGGCCTGGAACAGTGTGACCGATTCCACCTTCTGCTCGTTCGCCGGGAACGTATACACCGTCCGGAAGTACTCCGCCTTCGGCCCGCTGGTGAGCGGCACCCCCCTCTGCACCGGCACGCTCAGCTTGGCCAGCTTGTCCTTCAGCTTCTTCGCCCCGGCTTCGTCGGCCGGCAGCGGCTCCTTCTTCATCCCCGGCAGCAGCACGTCCCACACGAGGTTCAGCACCGCCTGCATGTCCTTCGTACCGCTCGTGATCGCAATCACCGCGTCCTGCTCGGGCAGCACGATGCAATACTGGCCGAACGCCCCGTCGCCGCGGAACGCCCCGTTCCGGCTCCGCCAGAACTGGAACCCGTACCCCTGGTCCCAGTCGCTTTTCGGGTTGCTGCCGTTGCTCGTCTGCTTGGCGGTCGCCATCGCCACCCACTCGGCCGGGATCAGTTGCTTGTCGCCCCACTTCCCCTTTTGCAGGTAAAGCTGACCGAACTTGGCGATGTCTTCCGTCCGCAGGTTCAGCCCGTACCCGCCGAGCGACACCCCTTGCGGACTGGTGCCCCACGTCGGGTCTTCGATGCCGAGCGGGTCGAACAGCCGCGGCTTCAGGTAGTCCAGCACCGTCTTCCCCGTCACCTTCTGCACGACGGCCGACTGCATGTACGTCGCCGGCGTGTTGTATTTGAAGTGCGTGCCCGGCTTGTGCGGCACGTCGGCGGCCAGGAACGCCTTCGTCCACGGGTCTTTGACCGTCGGGTTCAGCGCCGGTTCGGTCTGGTGCCCGGTGGACATGCAGAGCAGATCCCGCACCCGCATGTTCTTCAGGTTGGCGGTCGGCTCCTTCGGGGCGTCGTCGGGGAAGAACGACATGACGGTGTCGTCGATGCTGAGCTTGCCGTCGGCCACGGCCATGCCGACCGCCGTGGAGGTGAAGCTCTTGCTCAGCGAGTAGAGTTCGTGCCGGCTCTTGGCGTCGTAGGGTGCCCACCACCCCTCGGCGACGACGTGCCCGTGGCGAACGAGCATGAAGCTGTTCATCACGTCCACCTTCGTGTCGGCGGCGTCGACGAACGCGTGGACGGCGGCGGACGACACGCCTTGTGCTTCGAGGGTGCTACGCGGCAGCGGGTCGGCGGCGAACGCGACCGAGGCCAACAGTAGCAGAGGCAGGAGAGGTTTCATGGCGGGGAGACTCCGGGAGGGTGGGGATGCTTTATGAAGACCTCACCCCCCGGCCCCCTCTCCCAGGGGAGAGGGGGGGCACCCTGTTCGCCGCGAGCACCGCGAG
>JANNVG010000778.1:0-3412 GCA_031414395.1 Fimbriiglobus sp. | reverse complement strand
AACTCCGGGGGGGCACCCCCCCCCCCGCCCCCCCCCCCCGGGGGGGTGGGGTTTTTCATTTGCCCCCGCCGCCCTGTCAGCGCGGGGCGCTGGCGCCCGTACCCGGGGGGCCCGGACGCACGCCCCCGGCGATGACACGATTTCCGATTCCCCCTTAGAACACCCCCTCTCCATCATGGAGAGGGGGCCGGGGGGTGAGGTTTACGAAACACCTATGCCCCCCATTCAGTTCCTGGTCGAGCGGCGCGAGAACGGCAAGACGGTCGCCGGCGTGCTGCGCCAACGGTTCCAACTCACCTGGTCGCACGCCAAGCGGCTGGTCGAGAACGGGCACGTCCGCGTGGCCGGGCAGTCCACTCGCGCGCCCGAGCAGCGGGTGAGGACGGGCAACCGCATGTGGATCGCGGCCGGCGCCATCGAGAAGGCGCCGGCCGACGGGGAGGCGAAACCGGCCAAGCCGAAGAAGGCCGCCGCCGCCGCGCCGAAGGCTCCCACACCGAAGGCGAAAAAACCGCCGGTTCCGGTGAACGCCGTCCCCCTGGAGATCGTCTACTCGGACGACGCCATCGTGGTCGTGAACAAGTCGGCCGGTCTGACCACCTCCCGCAGCCCGGAGGAGAAGGCCGAGTTCGGCCGCGGGAAGAAGTACCTGCCCACCACCCTGGCCGATCAACTGCCGGCGGCACTCGGCGCGCCGAACCGCAAGGTGTTCGCCGTCCACCGCCTCGACCGCGACACCACCGGGCTGATCGTGTTCGCCCGCACCGCCGACGCCGCCCGGCATCTCACCGCCCAGTTCCGCAAGCGGACGGTGGACCGGCGATACCTGGCCGTCACCCGCGGTGTTCCAAAGGAAGGGCGGATCGAGTCGCGGCTGATCGACGACCGCGGCGACGGCCGGCGTGGCAGTGGCAGTGGCGAGGGCGACGAGGGCGAGCGGGCCGTCACCCACGTGCGGGTGATGGAGCGACTGGGGGCGTTCGGGCTGGTCGAGTGCAAACTGGACACCGGGCGGACGCACCAGGTGCGCATCCACCTGGGCGAGGCCGGCACCCCACTGTGCGGCGAGCGGGTCTACGAACGCCCGCTGAACGGCGCGCCGCTGCCGGATGAGAGCGGGGCGGCACGCCCGTTGCTCCACGCCTACCGCCTGGGTGTCGAACACCCCGACGGGAACGAATTCCTGGGCTGGGAGGCCGACCCGCCGGCGGATTTCGCCGCAGTGCTGGCGAAATTGCGGTCGGAAGCTGGGCGAACCGCGGAATAACTGCCGGGTGTGCCGGATCGAACCCCACACCCGACCCGACAGAAATGCGAGCCACTCCGTTTTTTCCTTTGACACCACCGCCGCGGAAGATCATGAATAGTCAGACGGCGCCCGAACCGCCCGCCGCCCGCTCGGGAGCGACCTCCGGTATTGGCATGACCGCCCACACCCCCCCGCGGGATCACGGATGACCGAGCGGGGAGTCAGCCCGGGGGCCGCCGGTCCGGTGGCCGCCCGGATTCCGGATTCGCCAGACTGGGTTCCCCCGAGCGCCCGCCCGTCCGAGCCTTCGCCCCTTACAGCACCACCTCACGTGCCAACTGCCCTGCTCACACCGCCCGCACCCCTGAACGCGACCGACCCGCCGAACCGGGTGGCCGCCGCCGACCCCGTCGCCCGCCGGCTGACCGGCCTGCACGCCGTGTTCGACGTACACGCCACCGGCGGCACGCACGCCGCCACCCTCGCCGCCCACTGCCCCGACTTGTTCCTCGTGTCGGCCCCGGCCGACCGCCGCGCCGCCGTGGTCGCCGAGGTGGTCACCCTCGCCGCCAAAGCCGGTCAGCGGGTGCTGGTGCTGGCGAACGACCCGGAGGCGGTGTTCGTGGCACTGGCGTCGAGCGGGCGGGATGTCGGGCGGGCCGTCGGGCCGACCGAGACGGCCGACGCCTGCCCGTGTGCCGGGCACACCGCCCTCGCCCGCGGCCGGCGATACCGCGAGGCCGTGCGGGTCGGGCTGACCGACCGCGTGGCCGACCTGCAAGCCCGCATCAACACCGAGGAGCTGCGGGAGAAACTGCACGCCGACGCGGACGCGATTGCCGCCGACCTGACCCGCGTGGGCGAACTCGTCGCGGCACAAGTCGAAGCGTCGATCGAACTGAACTCCCTGACGGTCGCCCGTGACGCCGCGATTGCCGCGTGGACCGCACACGCCGCACGCCGGGCCGAAGCCGAGAGCGAACTGAACACGTTGAAGCAGGCGACCACTCAAACGGCCGGGTTCTTCAAGAAGCTGTTCGGCGGGGGTGCGAAGCCCGACCCGGCGAAGGTGGAAGCGGCCGAAGCCAAGCTCCGCGACCTGACCGCCGCCACCCCGCCCGACCCGCACGCCGCCTTCACCGCCGGCCGCGAGAAGCTGCTGGCCGATGCCGCGACCGCCCGCCGTGCCGAGTGGGAAGCCAGGCTCGCGGGGGTGCGCACCGAACTGACCACGCTGCCGCCGGCCGAACCGCTCGACGAACTGTGCCGGGCGTTCGACGACGCCACGACCGACCTGACCCGCCTCGACGCCGGCCCGCCCGCCCTGCCCGCCGCCGAACTGGGAGCCGTGCGGGTGGTGGTCGGCCCGCCGTCCGCCGTCGGGCACGACCCGTTCGCCACGCCCACGCACCCGGAAGTGGAGCCGCGGTACGACCGCGTCGTGTGGGCCGACGCCGAAGACCTGACCGACGAGGCGTTCGCCGCCGCCGCCCCGCTCGGTGCCGCGTGGGTGCTCGTCGGCACGCCCGACCCGATCCACGCCCCCGGCTACCGCAACGGCCGCCCGCGGTCGCCGTTCTTCTCCGGCTGGTGGCACCGCCTGCACGCCGCCGCCTGGACGCACGAGGACGGCCGCCCGCTCGCCCGACTGCTGACCGTCGAGGCGAGGGCGGAGTTGCTGTGCGAACCGCTGCACGGCCGGCCCGACGTGGAAGTGCGGTGGGCCGATCGCGACGGCACGCACACGCTCGCCGAGGTGCTGTTCCCCACCGGGATGCCGTTACCCGAAGCGAAGGCGCTGCTGGCAAGCGAAGCCGACGAGGTTCGATTCACCGCCTACGGGCCGACCGAGTGGGACGCGACGGGCGACGTGATCCGCTGCCGCTGGCCGGCCGTCGCCGCCGCGACCGGCGTGCGTGAAGTGGTGGACCTGGGCAACGGCGTGCGGGAGGAGACGGTGAGCGGCATGACGGCGGCTGTGTACTTCGCTGCGAAGACCTGGACCCGCGACACCGCCGCCCGCTGGCTGAGCGAGCGGACTTTGGCGGTCGGAAGGACGGCGGTCGTGTAGGTCGTGGTCCAGCGACCGCGGAGCGTGAGCGAGGCCCGACGTGGGAACGGGGACGGAGTGAGCGGGGGTGGAACCCCACACCCGGGAACTCC
>JANNVG010000777.1:0-7101 GCA_031414395.1 Fimbriiglobus sp. | reverse complement strand
CGTCATCGTTTTGAACACCCCCTCTCCATGACATGGAGAGGGGGCCGGGGGGTGAGGTCTCTGAACGAACACCCCCTCTCCGCTCGGAGCGGGGGCCGGGGGGTGAGGTCTTGCTGTATTCATTCCCCCCGTCGTAGTGGTTGTGCCGCCGGCTTCGCGCGTGCGTGTGGCGCCCGTCAGGATTGGTTGCACCTCTCCCCACCCTCCCCAGCCGATACAGTTTCGCCCCGACCGCGCAGGCGCTGCCCGCTCCGCCGCGCATAGATGAGGTGCCGCTCACGTCGGAGTCGATTGTGCCCGTTCGCACCGCCGTCCCCACACCCGTCGACCCGCCCGCCACCCGATTCCAAGACGCCCTCATCCGGCGGATCGGGTCGCAGCGGTTCCACATGTGGTTCGGGGCGAACCTGGTGCAGGTGGTGCCGGCCGGCCGGCAACTCCTGATCGCCGTGGCGAGCGAGTCGCACCAGGGGTGGCTGGAGCAGACGTTCGGGAAGGCGGTGCGGGAGGCGGCGGCCGAGCTGGGCGACGTGGCCGTGCGGTTTGTTGTCGATGCCGACCTGTTCTCGGACGAAGCGGCCAAGCCCGCGCCTGTCATCAGCACTCCCGAACAACCCCGTGTCGAATCGAAGCCCGGCGCGAAGCGGGAACCGCCGCCGCCCGAGCCGCACTTCCCCAAGACCACCCGCACCCTGTTCGGCGATCACCCCGTCGCCCCGCCGGCCTCGCGCACCCGCAAGCCGAAGGGGGCCGACCCGACGCCCGGTCGCCGGTGGAAGGGCTTGTCCGACTTCGTCGTCGGTGCCAGCAACCGCGTGGCCCACGCTTCGGCGCTGAGCGTGGTGGACGAACCGGGCGACGCGGCCAACCCGCTGGTGCTGCACGGCCCCGTCGGCACCGGCAAGACGCACCTGCTCGAAGGCATCTACGCCGGCCTGCGGAAGAAGTGGCCCGACCTGCGGCCGGTGTACATCACCGCCGAAGAGTTCACCACCCGGTTCGTGCAGGCGTGCCGGTTCGACAAGCAGTCGGCCTTCCGCCGCCAGATGCGCGACTGCTCCGCCCTGCTCATCGACGACATCCAGTTCTTCGAGAAGAAGGTGGGGTCACAGAAGGAGTTGATCCAGACCATCGACTCGCTCATCGCCGAGGGCAAGCAGATCGTGGTGACAGCCGACTGTCACCCGAAGCTGGCCGAGGAGCTGTTGCCCGAACTGACCGACCGGCTGCTCGGCGGGGCGGTGTGGCCACTTCAGCCGCCGGACGACGTGACGCGGCTGGACATCCTTCGCAAGAAATCGACCGGAGGGTCGAGCATCCCGGAAGTGGTGCTGAAGTACTTGGCCCGCAACCTGAAGGGCAACGTGCGGGAGTTGGAAGGGGCGATCAACAGCGTGCGGCACTTCGCCAAAGTGACCGGCCGGCCGGTCGATGCGGCGCTGGCCCGCGAAGCAGTCGGCGACCTGCTGCGGCACACGGTGCGGACGATCTCGTTGGCGGACGTGGACGAGGCCGTGTGCTCGGTGGTGGGCGTCACCCGCGGGGTGTTGCAGTCGAAGGCGCGGACGTGGACGGTCAGTCACCCGCGGATGATCGCCATGTACCTGTGCCGCAGGCACACGGCGGCCACGTATGGCGAGGTGGCGAAGCACTTCGGGGTGAAGACGCACAGCACGGCGGTGGCGGCGGAGAAGAAGGTGCGGGCGTGGCTGACGGCGAACGCCAAACTGCGCCTGGGCGACCGCGAGTGGGCGACGAAGGATCTGATCGACCGTATCGAAAGAGAGTTGAACCGGTGAGCCGTGCTTCGCCCTCAAAGGGCGGGTTCTGTCAGCCCAGGCCGTGAGGCCTGGGCTCAGAGTGCTGATCGATTCCGCCCTGAAGGGGCGGGTTCCGCCCGAAGCCGCCCCTTCAGGGCGTGACTCATTTTGCACTGATTCCCCAGGGCTGCGCTCGCCATCGGCTCGCTCGCCCGGGGCTGATAGAATTCGCCCTTTCAGGGCGAAGGGCGACTCCGGAATCGAACACCCGGTGTCAGCCAAGCCAGTTGTGTTCAACCCGGCTCGTGAAACTCCTCCACGGCGAGCGACCCTGCCGCCTCCGCAACTCGGTCAGCCATTGGTACTCGGTAGGTGAGCAACAGTCGATCCGCACCAATGGCGAGGCAAGCCATCCAAGAGATACCGAGCGCGGTCAACTCCGGCTGGGCGGTAAGACATCCCACGATCCGGTTCGCTACTTCCGCTGATTCGGAAATGAAGTGCGTATCAACGGCCGCTGTGCAATTCGGCCCTGGAGCGGCACAACAGCAAGTATGAATCGTCATCCGTAGGCCGTTGGGCAGATCCCGCTTCTCGTCGCGCACGGCCTTCGGTTCGGGGCAAGCATCGCAGCAGTCGATTGCCCCATGACTTGTTAGCCCGACGCGCGAGCGAGGGGCCAGAGACCTCACCCCCGGCCCCATGACTTGTTAGCCCGACGCGCGAGCGAGGGGCCAGAGACCTCACCCCCCGGCCCCCTCTCCGACGCCGAGAGGGGGCCGGGGGGTGAGGTCTCATCCCACACGTTACACCGGCGGCGCATCCGTTCGCCGGCCGTTCGGGTATCATGTCCGTCGGAAGACCCCGGAGGGCGGGCCATGCGTCGTGCGTTCTGGCTGGCGGTGGTGGTGTCGAGCGTTGTGGCGGCGATGGCGTCCGCGCAACAGCCGGCCAAGCAGATCGATTACGACAAGAAACCGCCCGTCGTCCCCCTGCTGGAGGACGACGCCCACCAGCTCATCCCCCACCTGACGAACGACTTCGACGGCTCGCAGCAGACGGCCAACGCGACGAGCGAGGACGCGGACGTGTACTCCGGGTCGTCCGCCCTGCGGGTGACGCCCATGCAACGGCACAGCGCCCGCATTCAGGGGTGGAACTGGGCGATCAAGGAGAAGCCGGCGGCGGCCAACGAGTACCGGTACATCCGGTTCGCGTGGAAGAAGGCGGGCGGGGAGGGCATCGCGGTGCAACTGCACGACCCGAACCGCTCGTGGATCGTCCGCTACCACGCCGGCAAGAACGTGCTCAACTGGCAGCCCAGCATTGCGGTGGCGGACGCCATCCCGAAGGAGTGGACGGTCGTCACCCGCGACCTGTTCAAGGACAACAACAGCCAGCCGTGGTCCATCACCGGCATGGCGTTCGTCGCCTTCGACGGGCAGCACGCCCTGTTCGACCACGTCCTGCTCGGCCGCAGTATCGCCGACCTGGACGCCGCCTCCGACGCCCTGCTCGGCCGCACCAAGCCGGGGCACACGCTCGACCCGAAGTACCGCGAAGCCCTGTGGGAAGACCTGTTCGAGAAGGACCGGGCGAAGGCGGGCACGGCCGTCCGCGGGCTGCTCGGCGACGCCAAGGACGCGGTGTCGCTCGTCGCCGACCGTCTGCCGCAGACCACGCAATCGCCCGAGGAGGTGAAGGACCGCGCCAAACGGATCACCACCTTCATCTCGCAGTTGGGCGGCGACACCGACTTCGACACCCGGCTGGCGGCCGAGGAGTCGCTGGGCAAGATCGGCGCCGCCGCCGAACCGGCCATCCGCATCGCCCTCACGTCCGCCGACGCCGAGACCCGCTACCGGGCGAACCGCCTGATGCGGAACCTGAAGCTGGAGGCGGGCGAGGCGCCGCTGGCCGCCCGCGTGGCCGCCCGCATGGTCCGCGTAATCGAGCGGGCCAACACGGACGAGTCGAAGGCGCTGCTCAAGAAGATGTCCGACGGGGTGTACGGCCCCGAGTACCTGGACCCGGCCGCCGCCGCCCTGGCGCGAATGAAGTGATTCCAGGTCACACCGCATTGCGCTGGTGTCTTGCTGTAGCCGGCCTCTGTGAGGCCGGTCGGACCGGGGTCACAGACCCCGGCGACATTCGAACACCACCGCCGCTTGGTCTCACACGACCACGCCGCGGGTGTCGCCCGCGTCGCCCACGAACACCGACTGCACCTCCGCGAACGGGGCCAGGTTGAACGCCTTCAGGTGCGGCCCGCCGCCCGGCCCGGCCGCCGTCAGCAGGTCGATGTCGGTGTCCGCGTCGGCGTTGGCGAACCCCACCCGCACCCCGCCGCGGAAGGCGGAATCGAACGGCGTGACGCTCCGCACGTCGGTCAGGATGTTGCCGCCGCGGATCTGGTACAGCTTCACCTGCGGTTCGCCCCCGGCCCCCGCCCCGACCGCGAACAGGTCGGTGGTCGCCGCCACGTTCACCCCGCCGCTGAACGCCGGGTCGAAGGCGAAGAAGTTGGCCCGCAGTGCGTCGTTGGCGATCACCCCGCTCGGCTGCACCACGTTCAATCGATTGCCGTCGATCACCTTCACGTGCGGGCCGCCGCCCGCCCCGGCCCCCACGATCACGTCCGGCACGCCGTCGAACGACAGCTCGCCGACGGCCACGCTCACCCCGCCGGTGAACGTCACGTCGAACGCGAAGAAGCTGCCGAGCAGGGCCGAGTTGGCGATCTCCCCGTTCGCCTGCGTCTGTGTGAGCTTGGTCGCGTCGATCACCTTCACGTGCGGGCCACCGCCGGCCCCGGCCCCGACCACCACCCGCCCGGCCGTCGCCGCCAAGTTCACGCCGCCACGGAACGCGGGGGCGAAGGCGAAGAAGCTGGCCAACTCCGCGCCGGTCGCGCCGTCGAACGCCCGCACGTGCGGGCCGCCGCCCGGCCCCGCCCCGACCAGCACGTCCGGCACCCGGTCGCCGTTCAGGTCGGTCGAGGCCACGCTCACGCGGGAGCCGGGGAACGGCACGAGCATCCGCGTGCTGCCGTCGGCCGGATTTTGCACCCGCACCGTGTCGCCGACCGCCGTGACCACCCGCACGGGCGGGGGGGCGGATACGGCCGTCGCGGTGACGACGGTGGCGGTGTAGGTCAGCCGCAGCGTCACCTCGTTCAGGGCGACGGTCGCGCCGTTCGGCAGGCCGGTGAACGTGCCGGTGATGCCGGTGGCGGTGGCCAGGGTGAACACGTCGCCGACCGCCGGCGTGTACGACCCGCTCAGCACCAGACTCAGGCCGGTCAGGTTCAGGGTGCCGGTCACGTCCAACCGGGTGTTCGCCATCGCGGAGTCGATCTCCAGCGCCAGGCGGGCACCGGCCGAGACCGTGACCGTGCCGGCGGTGTAGTCGTTGCCGGCGGGGGTGGGGATGATGTTGCCGCCGACCGTCAGGGTGAGCGGACCGCCGCCGGTGTCGAACCGCCCGGTGAACTCCGACCGCAGGAATCCGGCGGTGATGAGCCGGACGGCGGTGCTGGTCGGGCGGGTGATGTCGGCGACGAGTCGGATGTTGGCCGTGTTGCTCCGGCCGATGACGAGCGTGCCGGCGGTCACGAGGTCCAGCTCGCCATCCGTCAGGCCGAGGGTGACGGGGGTGATGATCGACGTGGGGTAGTGGCGGGCGTCGTCGCCCCCGCCGAGCGCGATAACGGTGCCGGCGGAAAGCGTCTGGATCGTGACGGTACCGGTGCCGGCCGAGATGGTGCCGGTGCCGATCACGCCCAGGGTGTTCGTGGTGATGGTGACGGGGGCGTTCGACACGCTGGCGATGGTGCCCGCTTCTTGAACGGCCACGGCGAGGTAGGTGCCGTCCGTCCCCTGGATGTTGACCGGGCCGCCGCCCGAGGTGATGGCCGAACCGGTGCCGGTCACGAACACGCCGACGTTGCCGACCGCGGGGGAGAAGATGCCGCCGGTGTTGCCCAGGCCGGTCACGCTCACAGCCCCGCTGCCGCCGGCCGCGATCTGCCCGCCGGCGGCGACGATGACCCCGTGGTTCCCGGAGGCGTTATTCAGCCCGGTGCCGCCGCCGGTGCCCGTCACGGTCACGCTCCCGCCGCCGCTGGTGATGGCCGACCCGCTGTCGGTCACGTACACGCCCGAGTTGCCACTCGACCCGCTCGTCCCGCCGGTGCCGGTCACGCTCACCGCCCCCGCTCCCCCGGCCGCGATCCGCCCGCCGAGGTTCACGAACACCCCGAGGTTGGTGTTGCTTTCCGTGGCGCTGCTCCCCCCGTTGATCCCCCCGCCGACCCCCGTGACCGTGACGACGCCGCCGCGCGACGCGATCTCCGTCCCACTGCCCAACACCTGCACGCCGTAGTTGTTGTTCCCGATACTCGCCCCGCCGGTGCCGGTCACGCTCACCGGCCCGCTGTCGTAGGCGATGATCGACCCCCCGCCCACCACCTGGACGCCGAAGTTGAAGTCGGCCGTGCCCGCCCCGCCGGTGCCGGTCACGCTCACCGTCCCGCGAAACGTGCCGATCGTCCCCGAGTTCACCCGCACGCCGACCTGGGTGCTGCTGGTGAAATTGCCCCCCCGCCCGCTCACGCTCACGGTGCCGGTGACGCTGGACACGGCTGCCCCGTTCCCCACCTCCACGCCGACGAAGCTGCCGCCGTACGCCACCGCCTGCTGGTTGGCCGACAGGGTGATGTTCCCGCCGGAGGTGTTCAACCGCGATCCGATGCCGAATATGACGTTCCGGAAGGTGGTCACGCTCAGGTCATGGTCCCCGAAGGACGTGGCGCCGTTGAACTGGACCCTCTCCGGCGCGTCGTCCAGGGTGATGGCGAACGAGTTGGCATAGTCCACCGAGCTGTCGCGGAAGTACACGCCCGTGCTCGTCGCCGAATCCACCACCGTCACCAGCCCGGCGGCGGGGGTGAAGCTCTGCGGCCCGTCGAACGAACTGTCCAGGGTGTACGTGCCGGCGGTGTTGGTGAAGATGGCGACGTTTTCGTTCACCTTGTTCAGGGTGACGGTGTTGCCGGAGATGGTGACGGGGGTGGTGCGGTCTTCGAGTTGCGTGAGTTGCGGACGCCAGCCGGAACGGGCGGTGGTGGGCAACCAACGGGTGAAGGCGTGCGGCATCGGGGTGACTCTCGGTCGGAATACCGTTGATTGTAGCGGGGCCGGTGAACGCCCCCCAAACGCCCCCGCCCCGTGTGCGGCGGGAGCGGGGGCGTCCCGCCCGCTGGGGGTGGGGGCGGGACGCCCGCGCTCCCGGAAAACAAAGCGGGCCGCGGGGGTTGCCCGCGGCCCGTGAGCGTGGCGGC
>JANNVG010000776.1:0-6775 GCA_031414395.1 Fimbriiglobus sp. | reverse complement strand
CCGGCCCCCCTCCCTAGGAGGGAAGGGGGAGCCAAACCAAACTCCCCCCCCTTCCTCTCAGGAAGGGGGGGGCCGGGGGGGGGTAGGTTCGGCCGCAACCCGACACCCGCTTGCGGTCGCACCGCGTCGCCCATCGCTTCCACGAACGCCCGCGTGACGTACCCCTCGAACGCCCGCTCCAAACTCACCAGCACGTTCTCGGTGCCGATCAGGTCGCACCAGTTGAGCAGTTCGCGGGACGGCTCGGTGCGGGCGTCCCACGTCATCGCGGTTCGCTCGGCCGCTGACACCGGCGTGTCACTCACGTCGGTGAAGGCGGCGACGGCGTGGGCGAGCGCGGCGCGTGCTTCGGTGCTCAGGCCCGGTTCGGCGAGCAGCCGCACGGCGACGGCTTTCGGGATGCGATTACACGGCACGTCCGGCGTCCACTCGTCGGCGATCTGGTCGAACAGCGTGGGCGAACGGTACGGCCGGCGGAGCTGGCTGGGCAGGTCGATCCGCCCGCGGAGGTGCGAGTCGGTGATGTCGCGCTCGACGTACCCGCGGAGCAACCCGGCCGACGCGCGGGCGAGCATGAGCGCCGCGAGGCGAACGGCGAGGAGGTCGGTTAAGCCCCCCTCTCCCGCCGGGGGAGAGGGGGGCAAAGAGGCACCGCACTTCCGCCCACGGTCGCTTCGGGCGGAACGTGATCGTGTGCCCTTGCACCCGTACCCAGCCGACGTACCCGCGAGCGGTCAGCGTGTACCGCCGGTGGTCGAACGTGGGCGTCACCTCGACGGCGTGCGCGAACCGCCCGGCCAACTCCGCGGCCACCGCCCGCGGCAGGGCACGCACGACGGTTCGGCGTTCGGTGAGTGTGAGGGGCATGGTCGTGTTCTGCTCGCTCCGCGAGCGGTCTGTCTGAACCCGCTCGCGGAGCGAGCAGAGCACTATTTCTCCTTCTTCACCCACGGGGAGAGCGGCGGCGGGGCGGTGGGCGAACCCGGCTTCGGCATGTCGTCGGGTTCGATGCCGAACCCCGGCGAGAAGACGGACGGCTCCGCCTTCGGCTCGGGCGGTTGGCGGCGGTGCTCCAGAGTCCACAGCCGGAAGCCGAGGTCGTTCCCCTTCTCGTTCTTCGGGTTCAGCTTCACCGCCCCGTCGTCGATGCCGTCGCCGCCGACACTGTACGCCACCGCGCCGTCGGGCAGCTTCTTGTACAGGATCGGCTTGCCGGTCCACGGGTCGGTCGGCACGGCGGGCAGCAGTTCCTTCGGCAGTTTGTCCAGCGTGGTCGGGTACGCGCCGGTCGCTTGCCGGTGCCGCTCGCACGCGATCGCCACCCGCGCCGCGTTCAGCGAAGCCACCGTGCGGGTGTCGGCCTCGCTCACTTTGATGACGGCCGGCATGAGCAGGCGGAGCAGAATGTGCCGCGGCACCGTGCCGAAGGAGTATCTCCTGGTGATCCGGTCGAACTCGGCCTCGGTATTGGCCAGTGCCACAGACCGCTCCCGGCCCGCCGGCTTGCCCGCCGCGGCGATCAGCTTGTTGAACTGCTCCAGCGCCACCGTTTGCTCTTCCGGAATCTGTGCCCGCACATACAGCCCGAGCGGGGTCGGGATCGTGGGTCCCCCGCCGTTCAACTGATCGGCGTTGAACGCCCCGCTGTCGATGTTCTCAGACAGGCGGTAGAACACGGCCCGCTCGCCCCGCAGCCCGTACACCAGTCGCGGCTCGTTCGACTCCTTCTCGAACGCCTGATCCAACTCCGCCAGCGTCGCGTCGTTGAAGTCGGCCCCCCAGGCGAGCGTCCGCTCCGTCGCCCCAACGGTGATGGCCACCCCCGCCATGCGGATGAGCTGCGAGATGAGCGTCGGCTCATCACCGATGCCGCGGGCGACCGCCAGGATGGCCAGGCACGATTCGAGTGCCCCGGTGTCGTCGCGGTCGTAGGCCCGCACCCCCGCGTCGTAGCTGAGCAGGCCCATCACCCGCCGCAAGTTCTGCTGCTTCTCCAACAGCGTGCCGATCAGGTCCGGCTCCTTGAACACCAGCGGGAACCCGCCGCCGGGAACGTGCCGGATGCCACGGGCCAGTTCGACCGACTCGCGGGCATTCCGCAAGTGCGTGCGGGTGTCGGCGACGGCAGCCTTGTTCGGCAGGTGGGGGTTCGTCACCTCGCCCCGCCACGGGCCGGCGAGCAGTTGCTTTTCCCACTCGCGGTACGCCTTCGGCAGCTTCTGCTCGGCCTGGAACGCGATCTCGGCGGCGTTCCGCTCGGGCGGGGGCAGTTTGGCGTTCCGCTCGGCGGTGAGGGCGGTGGTCCGCCAGTTCGGTTCGGCGGCATCCAGTTCGGCCACCACCTGGTCCCGCTTCGGCGTGGCCGCGGCTCGCACCAAGTGAAACGTGACGAACAGGAACGACGCCACGAGCGCCGCGAGCATGAGCGGCGCGACCACGCACCAGCGGAAGCCGGCACTGCGAAAGGGGGATGGCATGGTTCGGGTTCCCCTCTCCTCTTGAGGGAGAGGGGTTAGGGGTGAGGGGGTGGAGACACAAGAATCAGCGGGCTGACGCCCGCCGCTCGCCTACTTTCGGCTTCTTCCCATCGTACAGCCGCACGCCCCAGTCGAAGCCGGGTTTCGTCCCGCCGTCGGTCAGGTTCTCGCCGCCGTCGTCCGTCCCGTCCGGCCCGGTGGAATAGACCGCGATGCCGTCGTCGAACCGCTTGAACAGGAGCGGCTTGCCGGTGAACGGGTCGGTCGGCTGACCCGTTTGGTTGATCGGAAACGCTCCCTCCTTCAAGCGGAAACGTTCGGCCGCCACCGCACAGTCCGCCGCTTGCAGCAGCGCCACCGTCCGCACGTCGGCGTCGTAGCACTTGACAATCGCCGGGAAGACCAGCCGCAGGGCGTTCCCTTCGAGCGTGATGTCGGCCTTCACGTCGGCGTAGAGCTGTGCGAACTCGGCGTTCCGCTCCGGGCCGGGCGGCTTCTCGGCGATGGCGATGGCACGGGTCATCAGTTGCAGGTAGCGGGCGTGCGTCTCGGGCAGCAGGGCGCTGGTGGCCACCGCCGTCACCACCTTCGGCGGGCGCTTGCCGTCGATCAGCCCGTCGGCCTGTCCGGGGTCTTTGTGCAGCAGGTCGGCCAGCTTGCTCATGCCCGCCCGCTCGCCGCGGAGGGCGGTCACGTACCCCCGCACCTTCGCCACCCCCTCCAGTGCCGTTGCCACCTCGACCAGTTTGGCGTCGGTCGGCTCGCCCAGTCCGAGCGTCCGCTCGACCACCCGCACGGCGACGGACGCCAGCGCCACCCGCACCAGTTGCGAGATGAGGAACGGATCGCCGTCCAGCCCGCGGGCCATCGCCAGCACCGCGAGCGCGTCGTCGAGGGCGTCGTCGGCCCGCCCGTCCACCGCACTCACCAGTGCGTCCTGTTGCAGCAGCCAGGCCACCTCCCGCGCCTTCTGCACGTGCGGCAGAAGGGTGGCGACGGGGTTCTCGGCGAGTGGGACGACGATCCCGCCGGACAGGTGCCGCAGGTTGCGGGCGTCGGGGATCAGGTCGCGGCACACGTCCACCAGCTTGCGGGCGTGGGCCACCTCCTCGGCCGCCGGCGGCTCCCCCGGCGTCGGCTTCCACCCGCTGGTGTCCGCCTTCGACCACTCGGCGTACTCGGCCTGCGGGAAGCGGTCGCGGACCTTCACGGCTTGTTCGATGACGTTCTTTTCGGGCGGCGGGAGTGTCGACTGCCGGGCGGCCTGAATCTGCTCGAACCGCCAGCCGGGGTCTGTCGCGTCCAGGTCGGCGAGCACCTGCGCCTGGTGCTGTTCGCCCTGGCCCTTCGTGCGGAAGTACCCGCTCACGGCGATGAGCGTCACCACCGCCAGCAGCACCAGCAGGGTGACGACCGTGCTGCGAAACCAGCGACTGCGGAAGAGGCGACGGAACATGGTGCAACACCACTACGGGCTGACAGGGGCAACGTCATCGCCGGGAGCTTGCGACCGGGTCGGGGCGAGCGCGGTCGCAAGCTCCCGGCGACGACAAGATGTTCGGGTCGGTGTGAGGTCTTCCCCTCACACCACTTCGGCCTTCTTCCTCGACACGCCGAACAGCTTGGTCAAATCGTACCCCGCTGGCACGGCACGGGGGGCGAAATACTCGGCCAGCGTGGGCAACACGTGGTGCGCCCAGACGGCGTGCAACTGGTCTTCGGTCAGGCCGGGCACCATGAAGAAGCTGTGCCCGATCTGCCTGTCCGGGCCGAGGTCGCGGGCGAGCCGGCGGTTCAGCTCGTCGAACAGCTTGACCACGCGGGGGGCGAAGGTGCCGTTGGGGTCCGACGAGCCGCGACCGCCAGGGAGCGGGGTTTCGATTTCCGCTCCCTCGCGGTCGCGGCTCGTTCCGGCCGTTTGCGATTCCAGCCACCCGGCCAGCACCGCGGCGTCGGCCGTCATCTGCACGAAGCTGAACCGCCGACGCAACGCCTGATCGAGCGCCACCGTGCTGCGGTCGGAGCTGTTCATCGTGCCGACGAGCAATAGGTTGCCCGGCAAGCGGAACTGCCGTTTCGAGTGCGGCAGCGTCAACTCTTGGTCGCGGTACTCGAGCAGGAAGAGCAGCTCGCCGAAGATGCGGGGCAGGTTGCCACGGTTGATCTCGTCCACGACGAGCACGAACGGCAGCGCCGGGTTCGCCTCGGCTTCCGCCGCGAACTCGCTCAGCACGCCCGGCTCCACCGGGTAGCTGATCTCCGTGCGGCCGTTCGCCTCCACGCTCCGCGGGCGGATGCCCTCCACGAACTCCTCGTAGCCGTACCCCGGATGGAACTGCACCAGCCGCACCCCGCCGGGGCGGTCGTTCGTCAGCAGGCGGGCGAGGCTGCGGGCGACGTGCGTCTTGCCAGTGCCGGGCACGCCGTGCAGGATCAACTGCTTCTTTAACGTCAACAGATCGAGCGTGCGTGACAGCCAGGTGTCACTGAGGAACGTGGCCCGGCGGAAGCTGTCGCGGTCGAACGGCGGGGCGGCGGGCAACTGACCCCCGCGGCGGGCGAGGGTGGCACGCGGGTCGTCGTCGAGTGCGGCGGCCAGGAGTGGAACAAGCCGGTCGAACGCGATCAGGATTTCGCCGACCAGGTCGTCGGACCGCAACAGCGGGTGATCGGGCGGCAGCGTCCGTTCGGCGAACAGCTCCTTCTCCGCCGCCCACGCCCGCAGGTCGGCCGCACACTTCACCGGGTGCGCGGCCGTCGCCCCACGGAAGACGAAGGCGTCGGGTCCGCCGGTGCGGATCGCGGTGAACAGCAACTCGCCCTGCTCTTGCACCGCCTTGCGGAACCGCCGCCCGGCTTCGCGGGCACTCCGCCCCAAGTGGAAGCCGAATGACACCCCGCTGTCAGTGACCCGCACGAACAGTTGCGCGTCGTGCCGCTTGCCCCCGCTGCTCCGCCGGTAGAACGTCACCCACACGTCGGGCGTGTACGGCCCGCTGCGGCCGTAGTCGTTCTTGGCGATGCTGGTGAGCGCCTTGCCCGGCCGCGGGTCGGTCTCCATGTCCCACCCGTGTTCGCGGTGGAGCACGGGGTGTACATACCGCTCGGCGAGGGCGGCACACAGCTCCACCAGCGGCTCGCGGACGACGAACTGATACCGCTCGCGGTGGGCGTCCATCCACGCCTTCGCGTTGTGCTCGGTCAACTCGCCGAGGAAGTGGAAGGTGTCGGCGGCGAACCCGTGGAAGGTGGGGCGGGTGTCCTCAATGAGCCGCGACCGCGAGGGAGCGGACGATTCTTCCCCGCTCCCTCGCGGTCGCGGCTCGTCAGCGGCGATCACGTCCGACACTTCGAGCGGGTGAACGGCGAACCGCTGACGCAGCACGGCGGCCACGTCGGCGAGGAGGGCGGCTTGCTGGTCGGGCGGGAGCAGCGATGAAAAGGCGTCGTCGAGTTCGGTGAGGCTGTCTGAAGTAGGTGCCGCCTGCCGAACTGGATCCGCCGGCCTTGCGTGCTCTGCTCGCTCCGCGAGCGGGTTCGGAAGACCGCTCGCGGAGCGAGCAGAGCACGTTGCGGCATCTTTCAGCCGCACTCGCAACGGCACCCGCGTGCGCACCGCCCGCAGCCGGTGGCGGAGCGCGTCGCCTGCACTCTCGTCCGCCGGCGGGAAGTCGCGGCCGGTCATCCGACCCGCCACGCGGAAGAAGTGGTCGAGGTCGCACGCATCGAGCGGCGGGAACTCACCACGGAGGGCGGAGTAAACGTCCGTCGCGGTGGCGAGCGGGTCGTCGGTGCGGCCGTCGATCAGCCCGCAGCGTTCGAGTCCGCGTTGCACGTCCGCCGTCCAGTCCGGATGCCCGTGCGGGTTCGCCGCCTTCCACACCGCCGCCCAAAACGTCCGGCCGGCACCGACCACCGCGTACATCCCCGACGGCGTGACGCACCGGCCGAACCGCACCCCGATGGCGTCGGTGCCGTTCAGCAAATGCTGAATACCGTGACGCACGAACCCGGCCGCGGCGATGCGTTCCGCGTGCCAACTGACGGGGGAGATTGCTTCGGCGAAAGTTCGCAGGTGACGGGCAAGATCGTGGGGACTCAACGCGGCAAAGATGTCGGGCGACAGCCACGAGGCGGAGCGAATCGCCGCGAGCCGTTGAACAGCGAACGGCGGTTCGGCCGGCGGCCGACGACGGAACGCGGCGAGCCGCGGGCGGACGGGCCGGGGCAGCGGTCGGGTGGCCATACGGAAGGCCGATTGTACCGATTGCGCCGGCGGGGGCGAAGGTGAACAGGCG
>JANNVG010000775.1:0-13952 GCA_031414395.1 Fimbriiglobus sp. | reverse complement strand
CCGCACAGGGCGCTCCCCCGGTGCGCCACATCATCCGCTGTTCGGCGGCGGCGAATATGTGGTTGGTGAGCTTGACTGGCCCCCGTGGGGGGGGTCCGAGGGGGGCTCCCCCCGGTGACACCCACGTCCCCCCGCGTGGGTCTCTCCGGGCGAAGTGCCCGTCGGACCCACCCGACCTAGTCCGTCAGCCGCTTCCGCAGCGGCCGTTTCAGCTTCTTCTCGATCATCGGCATCAGCCCGTAGGCCATGGCCAGGTACTGCACCGGGTGCAGCGCCCGCAGGCCAGTGCCCTCTTGCAACTGCATCCGGCAGCCGCCGCACTCGGCCGACGTGGACTTCGCCCCGCCCGCTTTCACCGCGTCGAACACCGGCCGGCCGATGGCCAGCGACTGCTCGTAGCTGTCCGCCCGCAGGCCGAACGTGCCGGCCATTCCCGAGCAGCTCACGTCGATCACGTTCACCTGCATCCGCGGGATGAGCCGCAGCAGCTTCGGCCCGGCCGGTTCGCCACCCAGCGCCTTGATGTGGCACGGCACGTGGTGCCCGACGGCCAACGGCAGCGGCCTCTGGAAGTCGGTGCGGAGCCACCCGCGCTCGTACAGGCCCCACAGGAAGGCGGTCAGTTCCTGCGTCTGGCTCGTCACCAGCTTGGCGTCGTCGTCGTCGAGCAGCAGCCCGTAATCCTGGGTGATCGTGACCACCGACGCCGGGTCGGATGCCACCACCGCGTACCCCTCGCGGATCAGGTCGGCGAACTCCCGCACCACCCGGCTCGCTTGATCGCGGGCCACGTCGAAGTCGCCTTGCAGTAGCGCCGCCGTGCCCACGCCCCGTTGCCGCGGGGGCACGTACACTTCGACGCCGTTGTGCTTCAACACCGCAATCGCCGCCTCGCCCACCAGCGGGTCGGCGAGATCCGTGTGCGTGTCGATCAGGTACGCCACCCGCACCGCCGACACCGGCCCGTCGGTCGGTGTCGGCCCGCCGCGGGTCGCCACGCCCAGCTTGTGCCGGCGGTTCAGGAACGGGCGGATGGTCAGCCGCGGGAGCGTCCGCCGCTGCGACACGCCGAGCAGCCGCTCGATCACCCACCGCCCGACGCGGCTGCCCAACATCAGATTGGCCAGCAGGGGCACGCTCGCGGCGAGGCGGGCGAAGCGGTCGGCGCGGGCGAGCACCCAGCCGTCGCGGGTGAGGCCGTGGGCGGCGTGCAGGTCGGCCTTCATTTCCAGGGCCAGCCGCGGGATGTCCACCCCGCTCGGGCACTCCGTGCGGCACATCTTGCAGTTCACGCACAGGTCGGCCACCGCACGTGCTTCCTCCGCCGGCAGGTCGTCCGTTCGCGCCGTCGCCAGCAGCCAGTGCATTAAATTGGCCTTCGCCCGCGGGCTGGCCGCCTCCACGCCGGTCGGGTGGAACGTCGGACACATCCGCACGGGGGCCGCCCGACTCCGGCAGTCGCCACACCCGGTACACCGCTCCTCCGGCGGGTCGGCTCGCACGGCGAGCGGCACGCGAGTCGATTGCTCCCGCAGTGGCCACGCCGGCCGGCTGGGGTCGGGGGCGGTGATCTTGCCGGGGTTCAGGATGCCGTTCGGGTCGAAGATCCGTTTCAGTTCGGCGAACACCGGCACCAGCGGGCCGTACTGCTTCTCCACCCACGGGGTGCGGGCCACGCCCACGCCGAACCGCGAACTGATGGTGCCGCCCACCGCCACGACCAACTGGTGAACGCGGTCCGCCAACGGCCAGAGCGCTTCACGGTCGGCTGGCTTCGCCAAGTCGAGGAGAGGGCGGGCGATCACCTGACCGGACAGCGGCGACACGTGAAACACCGCCGGCAGCTCCGCCTTCCGCAACAAATCCGCCACGCCGGACACGTAGCGGATGAGTTCGTCGCCGGGTACGGCCGTGTCGTCGATGACCGGCACCGGCCGGCCGACCGGCCCGCGGGACGAGTACGTCGCGGTGGCGAGTGCCTTGCGAAATGCGGCCACGCCGGCGTCGTCGGTACTTAAATCGAGGAACGGGAACACCTCCCGCACGCGGCCGGCGGCATCCACCATCGCCAGCATCGCGGCCGTCGGCGAGTCGGCTTCCACTTCGACCGCCAGCACCGCCGCCACGCCGTCCGGCACCACCGCTTTCGCCAAAAACAACACCCGCTGGTCGAACACGTCGGCCAACACCACGCCCCCGGCCGCCCGCAACAGCAGCCCCGCCCGCAGTGCTTCGTTCAACGACCGGAACCCCCACACGCCCGCCGCCACCCCGCCGGGCAACGGCACCGTGTTCAGCGTGGCTTCCGTGGTGACGGCGAACGTGCCTTCGCTGCCCACCAACAGCCGGCAGAAGTCGAGGCCGTCGGGCGTCACCACGCCGTCGAGCTGGTACGGGCAGCGGTGGAACGGCGTGAGCGGGCGGTGTTGCTCGATGAGCGGCTGATGACGCGAGAGCAGCGCCAGCGCCTGCGTCCGCAACTCGAGCGTCCGCATCTGCGGGGTGTCGGCGGCCCCGCTCGTCTGGCGGGTGCCGCTGAGTGTGGCCGTCTCGCCGTTGTCCCACACCACCCGCAGGCCGCTCACGTGCTCCCGCGTGTACCCGTGGGCGGCGACGTTTGGCCCGCTCGCGTTCGTGCCCACCACCCCGCCCACGGTGGCCGTCTCGCCCGACAGCGGGTTCGGGGCGAACCGCCGGCCGTGTGGGGCGAGCGCGTCGTTCACTTCCCGAATGGTCAGCCCGCACGCCGCCTTCACCACGCTGCCGTCGATCACCGGCGGGGTGCGGAAGCCGACACTCATGTCGACCACCACGCCCCCGCCGAGGCACTCGCCGCCGACGCCCGTGCCCGCCCCGCGGGGGACGAGCGGCAGGCTGTGCTCGTGGGCGTACCGCACCAGCACCCGCAGGTCGTCTTCGTCGGCGGGGATGGCGACCGCGTGCGGGGTGATGTGGAACGGGCTGGCGTCGGAGGCGTACACCGCGCGGTGCGGGCCGTCGGTGTGCAAGGTGCCGCGGAACTCCCCGCGGAGGTCGGCCCGGATTTGATCGTGCGTAGGGAACACGGGGGGATTGTACGGCCCGCCGATTCGACGGCGGGTACCTGTGCGTCGAAGGCCCGAGCGCCGACACCCGCCGCGTGGTCCGTCTCACCAAGTTGACCGACTTGTTCGACACCGAGGAGTGAGGCCGAGGTTCGCTCAGATCACGGCGTGTCGGTGCCGTCGGAAGTCCACCCGCCGATGGTGATGCCGGGTAACACGTCCGGTGCCCACCCGTTGAAGAAGCACCCGGACGTGTTCAGGAAACCCCAGTCCGAGATGAACACCGACGCGCACTCGTTGCCCAACAGGTCCACGTTGCCCGAGAACGAGACCCCGTTGGCGTTGACGATGGCAGCGACGAAGGGAGTGCCCTCGATGTCTCCCCCAGCCCCCTGCGTTGCCTGATTGCCCTCGACCGACCCGCCGTCCAAGAAGACGGTCCCGCGACGCACGGCGAACCCCCCGCCGGACACCCCCGCCTTGTTGTAGATGAACACCACGGAGTGCAGTTCCGATTCGCCCTGCCCGTTGAAGAACACCCCGCCGCCGGAACCGCCCGCCTCGTTGCTCGCGAACCGCACGTCCGGCGGGTCCGCCTCCGAACCGACGGGCACACTCGGGGTCGTCACAACTCCGCCCTGGTAGGTGTGGAGCCCTCCGCCGTCGAACGTCGCCGTGTTCATGACGAACCACGCCCGCCGCAATTCCACCTCCCCCGCCGCAAGGACTGCCCCGCCGAAGCCCGGGACCGTGTTCCCCTTGAACAGTGTCCGCGGGGCGAGTTGGAGCGGGTGGTAGTCGGTCGGGCTGCCGGGTTCCCCGTCCACTACCAGCTTGCTTTCTTGTCCGACGAACACCGCCCCACCGTTGTCCGCGGTGTTGTCCAGGAAGCGGGCGGTGGTGAGGGTGAGCGTGCCACCCGTCACCTGGATCGCCCCGCCGTACCTCGTGTCCGCGGGGTCGGCCGACGGCGCACACTTGCTGAACGTCATCCGTTCGATGAGCGATGTGGTCGCCGGAACGGCTCCGGGTTCACCGAGGGGCACCGCCGCCGGGTTCGAGTGGGTGAAGTTGAACGGCCGCACCCCTTTGATGGTGACGTAGTCGTCGCCGTTCGCCCCGATGATCTTGACACCCTCGGTCACGTTTAAGGTGCTATCGGCGATGAGAGTCGGCTTCGGTCCGAGACCGATTCTGGCGGCGAACCTGAAGTTGATGATGTCGAGCCCTGGATGGAGAGGTGAGTTCGCCTGCTCGATGGCCCAGGGGAGTGTTCCGTTGGTGGCGGGATTCCAACCGTCGTCGAAGACGGTGAAGAGTGCTGGCGTGCAGCGGTCTTCCAGGAGCATGAGCGACGGCCGGCAGCGGGGGAACTGAACCAGCGACATGGGCCACCTCCTGTTGTGAAGAGCGGTCGATCTGATAATCTCCTTTTTTTTTGAATATCAAGCCCTATCATCGCTGCTGTCGGCAGATTCCATCCACTTTCCGCCCGCCCCGCTCGGAGGTACGCCGAATGCGCTGGACTTCCTCCCTCGTGATGGTGCTGAGTATCGGGCTGAGTGTTTTCGCCGCGGAGCCGAAAGACCCGAGGTCGCTGGACGTGCCTGTCGAGACGACGGCGAAGGCGAAGGCATTGATCGCCAAGTTGGACGACAGCGACATCCTCGTGCAGGACAGGCTGACGGCACAGTTGATGAGCATGGGCCGGGATGCCCTGCCCGCGCTGCTGGAGGCGCAAAAAGGGAAACCGGCGAAGCGGGTGCTCGACCGCGTGACAGAGGTGCTGCCGGCCGCACGGCAAGCCGACTTCGCCACTCGTTATCCGCTATTCCTCGCCGACAAGGATCGCAAGTACGATCACGACCTTCCCGGCTGGAACGACCTGAAGGCGGCGGTCAAGGACACCAAAGCGTCTCGCGCCATCATGGCCACCATCCTGGGCGACGACGAGTGCCGGGAGATGCTGCTCGGGGCGTTCGACCACTCCGACGCCGGGCGGGCGCAGTTCGCGAGGCGTTGGCGAGACAAGGACGACTTCTGGTGGGCGGAGTTCCGGGCCGGACGGCAACCGAACGGGCACCAACCCAAAGACGACGAACCCATCTGCTGGGCGGTCGCATCGTTGCTCGCCGACCTGCTGTCCGACGGAGACTACAGGAGTTACGAGCGCGTGCCGGTGATCCGCAGCTACACGCTCACCGACGAAGGGAAGCTGGCGATGGCCGGGAAGGGGCCGCAGGGGGAGGTGTTCCTTCCGTTCGCCCGCTTCTGGATCGAGAAGCAGTCGCGGCCGTTCGGGGTGAGGGAAGCGACTTGGCTCGCGCGCGAACTCAAGTTCGACGCGGCGTTCGTGCGGTGGTGCTTGGAGCGGGAGTTTGACGCCGCGGTCGCTCGCGGTGAGCGGTCCACAGCCCTTTCCCAGCTCGCGTACACCAAAGACCCGAAATATATCGCGAGTTTTCGCCGCCTGTTCGAGATGGAGACCCTGCACTCGACGCCACAGTTCACCGCCACGGTGGGCGAGATCCAGGAGCGGGACGCGGCGCTGTCCATGTGCATCGCCCTGTCCGGGCAAGACCCGATGGAGTACGGGTTCTCGGCCCAAAAGCCGCAGGTTACGGCGAAGGACGACGCCCGCTACTGGGTGGACAACTACTACTTCAAGGGCGAGGACGGGAAGTCGGCGGACGACAAGCGGAAGGCTGCGTTCAAGAAGTGGGCCGAGTGGGAGAAGGCCAACCCTGACGCCATCAAGGCCAAACCGCCCGAGAAGAAGGACAAGTGAGCGCTCCTGCCGTGGGGTGGGCGGGGGGAACGGGCGGGCGTATCTTTCCCCACCAATCATCGTTTCGAGTCAGCAGGAGCGCGACATGCTCGGACACCGCATCATGCGGAAGCTCCGCAAGTGGGCCAACCGCGACATCTACCGCAAGGCGTACGAAGAGCACGCCGCCCTCCACCCCGGCGACGACGCCATCGGCGACGGCGACTTCGACCTGATCGGGCGGATCGAACTCGGCATCCTGCGGGCCGAAGGGCTGGCCCCCGAACACACCCTGTTTGATCTGGGGTGCGGCACCGGCCGGCTGGCCGTCCAGGCGATCCCGTACCTGAGCGCGGGCACCTACATCGGGGCCGACATCGCCGCCCCGCTGCTCGCCCAGGCCGCCAAGCGACTGGCCGCCGCCGGCGGGCCGGGCGGCTGTCGCGTGTCGTGGCAAGTTCAGACCACCACTGCCATCGCCCTGCCGTCGCAGTCGATCGACATGCTGTGCGCGTTCTCGGTGTTCACCCACCTGGAGCACGAGGACAGCTACCGCTACCTGCTCGACGCCCGGCGGGTGGTGAAGCCCGGCGGCAAGTTCGTGTTCTCGTGCCTGCCGCTGGATCTGCCTGTGGCGCGGGAGTTCTTCGCCCGCCAGGCGGACGTGCCGTTCGAGCGGCGGTGGTCGGAGGTGCGGAACGTGGCCACCTCGCGCGACATGATGGCGGCACTCGCGGACATGGCCGGCTGGCGGGTGGTGCGGTGGTACGCCGGCAATGAGCTGAACATTCCCGTCGCCGACGGGGATTTGCGGGCGCTCGGGCAGACCAGTTGTGTGCTACAAGCCCCGGCCGCGTCCGGCTGACCGACGCGGCCTGCAAAAAGTACAACCCGCACACTCGCCGTCACCTCGTCATTTCCCGTCAGCCCCCGCATTCACCAGGGTGTCCCCGTTCGCCCCCACCCCCTCGCCGGCAGGGTCGGGGGCGGCGGGATCGGCACAACCCGCAGGGTTTCAACCGCTCAACCGGTAATCTCTCACCGTCTTCGCGCACCGGCGTGGCCGGCGAAACCGGACCATTTCACCGAATGCGTGGAAACGTGCGCACACCGCCCGAATTTCGCCCGCATCCCAACCCCCGCCGCTTTCGCACACCCGCGGCGCGGGCATGATGTCTCAAGCACGGCGGGAGCCAGTGACGGGATGAGGGGCCAAAAGGATGGCACCTCGCGTCATCGGTGACGGTGCGAACCCTGATGCGGAGTACGGAAATGAGCATGCGATGGGTCAAAGTGTGTACGCTGACGGCGGTGGTCGGCGGCGTGTTCGGGGGTTCGGCCCTCCTCGCCGATGACAAGAAGCCGGCGGACGACAAGAAGCCTGTGGACACCAAGCCGGCCGACCCGGTGCCGGTCACGGGCACCCCCGGCACGCCGATCCCGGTCGTGACGGGCACGCCCGGCGTGGTGACGGGCGGGTGCGGGCCGACCGTCATGGCCGCCCCTGTGATGGGAGGGGCGGTGAGCGGGTGCGGGGTGGCGGCCAGCGGCAGTTGGACCACCCAGACCGTCACGGTGACGGAGATGGTGGCCACCCAGGCGCAGGAGACGCGGACGGTGATGCGGCAGGTCCCCCGGACCGAGTCGTACACCGCCTACCGCACGGAAGTGGTGCCGACCACCAGCACGGTCAACGTGACGGTGAACAGGATGGTCCAAGAGACCGTCATGAGCAGCCAGCAGGTGAGCCGGCCGGTGACGGAAACGGTGATGACCACCCAGACGGTCAGCCGGCCGGTGACGGAAACGGTGATGACCACCCGCCAGGTGAGCCGGCAGGTGCCGGTGACCAAGACGGTGATGGTGAACGAGACGCGCTTCGAGACGGTGCAGGAGACGAACATGGTGTCCCGCACCGTGCGGAACACCGTGAGCGTGCCCACCACCGTGGACATGGGGCCGTCCATCCTGGACCGGGTCAAGTCGTTCAAGAACCCGTGCTTCTGCCCGTGCCCCCGCACGGTGACGGTGTGCAAGCGGCAGACCACCTGTGACACGGTGAGCGAGCCGGTCACCACCTGCCGGAAGGTGCCCGTCACCACCTGCGTGGCCAAGCAGGTGTGCAGCTTCGAGACGGTGTGCGAGACGGTGCAAGTGCCCGTCACCACCACCCGCACGGTGTGCGAGACGGTGCAGGTGCCGACCACCCGCACCCGCATGGTGTGCGAGACGGTGCAGGTGCCGACGACCGTCACCAAGTGCGTGCCGACGGTCGAAGCCCGCACCGTGACCACGAACGTCAGCCAGACCGTGCCGTACGCCGCCACCCGCACCGTGATGGCGTGCGAGGCGGTGAACGAAGTGGTGTCCGTCACCCGGATGGTGCCGACGCAAGTGCAGAAGCAGGTGCAGGTGTATGTGGCCACCCCGGCCGCCACCTTCGGCGGGTGCGACGCCGGCTTCGGTGGTGCGACCAGCTCGTTCGGCGGCGACGCCGGGTTCGCCGGCACCACCAGCTCGTTCGGCAGCGGGGCTCGCGGCGGCCTGCTGCAAGGGCTGATGGCCAAGAAGCACGCCATGATTCAGAGCGTGTTCGCCAAGAAGGCGGCCTTCTTCGGCGGCCTGTTCAACCGCGGCGGCGGGTGCAGCACCGGGTGCGGCACGCCGGCCTTCGCGGCCCCGGCGGCGAGCAGCTGCGGCGGCTGCGGCCACTAAGCAACAACCAACCTGGTGGTGACCCCGTAACTCACCACCCCGCCAACCCCCGGCCTGACCGCCGGGGGTTGTTTCGTTTGTGGGGGGTGCTGTGGTGGCGAAGGAGAGCCGGGCCGGAACTCCGGCCGACTGCCCGTCTGGAAGACATGCGTTCCGAAGTACCGCGGCGGGCGGTTACGTCAGGTCCGTCAGCGGGCCGTCCTTGCAGAAGTCCTTCTTGCCGAACTCTTTGAGCTCGTGCCCGAACCCGTGGGCCAGACTCAGCAGCAGGCGGTTGTGCGGCGCCTTGTCGTACTTCAAACTGCGGCCGGTCTTGAACCCCAGCCCGCCGCCGACCACCAGCCACGGCACGTTGTCGTGCGTGTGGCTGTTCCCCTGGCCGAGTTCGTTGGTCCACACGATGGTGGTGTTGTCGAGCAGGCTGCCGCTGCCGTCCGGCTCCTTCGTCTCGGCCAGCCGCGTACACAGGTGCGCCAACTGCTCGGCGTACCACGTGTTGATCTTGGTCAGCTTCTCCTGCGCCTTCTTGTTGTCGTTCCCCTCGTGGGAGAGCGTGTGGTGCCCTTCCTCGATGCCCAGCCACCGCATCTTCTCGTCGCCCACGCTGTTCACGTACTGGTACGTCGCCACGCGGGTGAAGTCGGCCAGGAAGCTGTTCACGATCAGCTCGATCTGCATCTTGCTGATCTTCGGCATGTTGTCGTTCTCCTCCCGCACGCCCGCCTCCAGTTCCGGCACCTTGTGCGTCACCTTCGCGGCCTTCGCGTCGGCCTTCAGTTCGGCCTCCATCTCGCGCACGAAGGTGGCGTGCTGCTCGATCAGTTGCCGGTCGGACGCGCTCACCTTCCCGCTCACGGCCTTCAGGTCCGCGTTCAAATCATCCAGCACGCTGGCCAGCACCTCGTTGTCTTTCTTCCGCCCGTAGAGCTTCTTGAACATCTGGTACGGGTTGTCGGTGGGCGTGATCGGCTTGTTCGCCCCGGCGTAGCTCATGCGGGTCCACGTGTCGGCCCGGTCGGGCACCATCACGCCGAACTCCAGCGACCCGAACCGCGTCTTCGTCTCGTCCTTCTTTTGCAAAAAGTTCTTGATCTCCTGGTCGATGCTCAAGCTGGAGCACCAGCCGGCCGGCGTGTCCGACCCGCCCTGGATGTTGCCCGGCAGCAGTTCGGCCCCGGTCAACATGCACCCGATGCCCCGCATGTGCCCGTCGCCGTCGCCCCGCACGCGGTTGCTGATGCCCCGCAGGAACAGCATCTTGTCTTGGAACGGCTTGAGCGACTGCGTGATCGCCTTCAACTCGAAGTCCTTGCCCGTCTTGTCCGGCCAGAAGTCCCAGGGCACGGTGCCGTTCGGCGAGAACATGACGAGCAGCCGCTGCTTCCGCTTGGGCGTGGTGGCGGGGGCGGCGATGCCCTGCAAGTTCAGGACGAACGGCAGGGCGGCGGCGGACACGCCGGCGGTGCGGAGGAACTGTCGGCGGGACGCGAAGGACATATCCGGCAACTCCGGGAACGTGCGGTGGGGTAGGCGGGGCGGGAAGAAAGCAGGATTTCACCGCCGAGGGCACATGAGGGCACATGAGAAAGAAGGCAGAGAGCGGAGGAAACTTCTTTTCTTCTGAACTCGCTTTGTTTTCTCTCGTGCCCTCTTGTGCCCTCGGCGGTGAATTCTTCTGTTCCTATTTCAGCGCGGCACCGGCGGCGATGTCCGCGGCCAGTGCCCTGATACTGTAGCCCGACTTCGTGAACGTGTCACGCAGTTCTTCCGCCCGGCCGCTGCCGAACGCCCGCACCGGCTGCTGGATCAGGTGGTGGAACAATTGCTCGGCGAAGGCGGCGTGCGCCTCAGGGCTGTCGGCCACGAACGCGGCCAACTCCACCGGGCCGGTGAACGTCTTCTCCGCGCCGCCTCTGGTCAGGTATCGGCCGTTCGTGTCCACCGGCTTGTCGTTCTCCTTCGCCCGCACCTTGCCGATGGCGTCGAACCCTTCGAGCGTGAAGCCGAGCGGGTTGATGACGGTGTGGCAACTCTGGCAGTTCGCGCCTTTCGTTTGCAGGGCAACGCGCTCGCGGGTGGAGAGTGTCGGGTGCGCACTGGCGGCGAGCGGGCTGAACGCCTCCTGCGGCGGCTTCAGGCCCACACCCAGCAGCCCCTTGCCGATGAACACCCCGCGGTGAATCGGCGACGAGTGGTCCGTGTACGCGAACACACTCAGCAGGTACGGGTGCGTCAGCACGCCCGCGCGTTTCCCGGCGTCGAGCTTCACCTTCGTGAACGGGGCGGCGGCCGGCAGGTCGGCCCCGTACACCTTCGCCAACCGGCCGTTCAAGTAGACGTCGTCCGACTTCAGCAGTTGCCGGAAGTCCGACGACTTCGACCCGACCACTTCGTCGAGGAACAGTTCGAGTGAGGTCCGCAGGTCGGCCACCACCGCGGCGTCGAAGCCGGGGAACAGCTTGTCGTTCTTGCCCAGGTCGCGGTCCTGGTCGAGCCGCAGCCAGTGCAACAGGAAGCCGCGAATCTTGGCCTCGGCCCGCGGGTCGGTCAGCATCCGCTCGGCGTGCTTCCGCAGTTGCTCGGGCGTCTTCAGCCAGCCGTTGGCGGCGTCCTTCAAGAGGCCGTCGTCGGGCGAGCTGTCCCACAACGCGAACGACAGCTTCGCGGCAACGTCGTAGGCGTCCGGTTTGTCGCTCGCTTCTCGCATGAGGAACCGCGGAGACTTGGCGGCGAGCAGCACCACCCGCTTGAGGAACAGTTCGGTGTCGCCGTTCGCGGCGGTGAACTGCTTCTCGACGAACACCTGCTTCAGGTCGTCCGTCAGCGGGCGTCGGAAGGCGCGTTCGACGAACTTGGCGGCGAACTCCTTCAGCTTCGGTGCCCGCTTGTCGGCCGGGTCTTTCGGGTTGATGCCCGCCAACTGCTCGTGAAACTTGATGACGTAAGCCGCCAGTTCCAGCGCCGCCTCGGTGACGGCCGCGTCCCACTCCTTGCTCACCCGCGTGCCCCGCTCCCACCCCATGCTCTTGTCGTCCGGCGGGAACGGCGTGCCCACCACGAACTGCTCGGGCACGCCGTTCGGCGACAGGTAGCGTGCGGGGATCGGCTCAGCTGCGCCGTGCGGGCGCTTCCACTCCAGCCGCACGAACGCCGGCACCGGCTTCGGCTTCTTGTCCTTCACCCCTTGCAGGGCCTTGCTGAAATCCAGCCGCAGCGGGTAGACCCGCCCGCCCGTCAGCGGCACGCTCGCCGTGTACTCCGTCTGGCTGCCCGACTTCACCAGGGCGTTCACCACCCGCTCGCCGTTCACCCACAACTGCACCGACTGGTCGCTCTTCACCGCGAACGTGAACTCGCCGGACTCGGGGGCCAGCACGCTGCCGCTCCAGCGGATCGAATACTCGTGCTCGTCGTACTTGCCGTCGGTCGGCGGGTCGGTCATGAAGTCGAACGCGACGGTCGGGTCGGTTCGTTCCTTCACCCGGTTGCCGTGGTGGCGGTTGCCGAAGTATTCGCCTTTAAGCCCCTTCCCGCCGTCCTTCCACTGGTTGGTGCCGCCGCGAAAGCTGCCGACCAGATCGGCGGCGGCGTGGCGGTACTGGTTCACGGTCAGGCGGGCGGCGTCGGTGCGGACGGGGTTGTTCTTCTCGCGGGCGGCGGGGGAATAAAACGCGGCGTGCATGAACGTGGCGATGGCGGTCGATTCTTCTTTGGTGAGCGACTCCGGCTTGTCGTCGGGCATGGTCTTGCGGACCTGCTCGGCGAGTTGGGGCACACTCAGCTCACCTGAGAGCGGGTCGTCGTACTTCTTCTTCACCCCCTGGCCGGCGTCCCCGTGGCAGCGGGCGCACTGCTCCTTGTACAGCTTGGGACCGTCCGGCGCGGCGACGGCGACGGAGGCGGCGAGGAGGAGGAATGCAAAGGTGCGAGGCATGGTGGCTGGTCTCAGGGTTCAATTCAAACGGAACGCGGATGACGCGGATCAACGCGGATGACACGGATCAACGCGGATGACACGGATCAATCCAGATATTGTTCTGATCCTCTTCATCCCTGCCTTTGTCCGCGGCATCCGCGTTCCGCCCTGTTGAACTGTGTCGGGTCTCGACCCCTGCTCGGACTGTTCGACCGCGACCTACAGGTTAGCCAGCGGGCCGTAGCCCACGGTCGTGATTGCGTCCACCGGGAAGGCGCTCAGGTACGCGCGGATGGCGGCGGCGTCCACGGCGTCGTACCGGGCGATCTCCACGTCCGGGTCGGAATACTCGCCGCGGTACATCCACGCGCCGGCGATGCTGCTCATGCGGCCCATCGGCCGCTCGCTCGCCCGCACCACCCGACTGGTGATCTTCGTCTTCGCCTGCGTCAACTCGTCGTCCGTGATGCCGCCCGACTGCACTTCGCCGAGCACCCGCTTCACGATCCCCAGGTTGTCCGCCGCCGACTCCGGGTCGCCACTGAAGGTGGTCGCCAGGAAGCCGTTGCCGTGGCTCAAGTCCACCCCGCACCCGGCCGACTCTACCTTCCCCGGATCGACCAACTCCCAGTGTAACCGGCTGCCGCTGTCGTCGCCGAGTGCCACCGCCAGCACGCTCGCCGTGTGCCGCCACGGCGAATCCGCGGCCGGCGCGGGGGCCATCGACAGCACATACTGTTGGGCCACGCCTTCCTTCTGGAACGAGTACACCCCGCCGGGGCCGGCGGCGGTCGTCAGCGCTCGCGGGCTGACCGCACTGCCGTTCCACGCGGCCGTCTTCTCGCCGATCATCCGCACGAACTCGCCCCAATCGAAGTTCCCGGCCGCGGCCACTATGATGTTTCCGGCGGCGTAGCGGCGGGCGAAGTACGCCATCATGCGGTCGGCGGTGAGGGCGGTCACGCTGGCGCTCGTGCCGAGGATGCTGTTGCCCAGCGGGTGCCCGCGGAAGTACACCTCCTTGGCCTTGTCCCACGCCACCGAGTGCGGCTGGTCGTCGTACTTCTTGATCTCTTCCAGGATCACCTGCTTCTCGGTGTCGAAGTCCTCCACCCGCAGGCTCGGCCGCAGGATGTCCGCGAGGATGTCGGCCACCGCCGGCAGGTACTCGGGCAGCACGCTGGCGTAGTACACCGTCTCCTCTTCGGACGTGTAGGCGTTGTACTTCGCGCCCAGCTTGTCGAAGTCGCGGTTGACGTCGAAGGCGGTGCGGCGGGGCGTGCCCTTGAACACCTTGTGTTCGAGGATGTGCGACACGCCGGACTCGTCGGCCGATTCGTCCCGCGAGCCGGTGCGGACGAAGAAGCCGAGCGACACGGAGCGCGACGACGGGAGTGTTTCGCCGATCAGGGTGAGACCGGACGGCAGGGCGTGGGTATGGAAGGGCATGGTGTGTGTTGGTGGGAGGAAGATTTCACCGCCGAGGGCACATGAGGGCACGAGAGGAAGA
>JANNVG010000774.1:0-2496 GCA_031414395.1 Fimbriiglobus sp. | reverse complement strand
GTACGACGTGCTCCTGCTGAACTACCGCGACACCCCCAAGGGGGCGAAGGACAACCCGGCCAGCGTGTGGGGCGACGACAACAAGAAGGCGTTCACCGCGGCCGTGAAGGGGGGCAAGGGGCTGGTCGTGTACCACCACGCCTCGGCCGCGTTCGTCGGCGACTCCGACTTCGCCAAGGAGTTCGAGACGGTGATCGCCGGCGGGTGGCGGAAGCAGGGGAACCACGGCAAGATGCACGAGTTCACCGTGTCGCCCCGCAACAAGGAGCACGCCGTCACGAAGGGCGTGGCCGAGTTCACGCACGGCCGCGACGAGCTGTACCAGAACTCGCTCGTGCCGACCGGCGCGGAAGTGCTCATGACGGCCTTCTCGGACAAGGAGAAGGACCCGAAGAACACCGGCAAGCACGAGCCGGTGGTGTGGGTGGCGGAGTTCGGCAAGGGGCGGGTGTATCACAACTCGCTCGGGCACGACGCCGAGGCGATGAAGAGCAGCAGCGGGTTCGCCGTGCTGCTGGTGCGGGGCGTCGAGTGGGCGGCCACCGGCAAGGCCGCCTACACGGGCGAGACGAAGAAGGAGAAGTAGGAGTCGCCGGGCGGACCCCTCGCGGGAGGGGTTCGCCCCTCGCTCGCCGCACCGGGCTAACACGCCGGGCGTTCGGCCACGGCCAGCAGGCAGTCGCTTTGGCCCATCGCGTACACCGCCCACGACGCCACCTTCGCCATCGGCTTCCACACGAACACGCGGTCCAGCCAGTCGCCCAGCGGGGTGGCCGCCGCCCGCCGCGCGCTCGCCCGCAGCCAGTCGGAGTGCCGCACGCCCCGCACGTCCGTCACCCGCAGGCCGGCCGTCTGCAACATCCGCGAAAGGGTCGGCGGGGTGAAGTGCGTCAGGTGCCGGGGTAAGTCCAGGCCGAACCAGCTCTCGGCGTAGCGGCGAAAGGCCCAACTGTCGATGTTCGGGCAGGCCACCACCAGCCGCCCGCCGGGGATGAGCAGGTGGTACGCCTCGCGGAGGACGGCCAGCGGGTCGTGGACGTGCTCCAGCGAGTGCCACATGGTGACCACTTCAAATGAACTCGGCCGTAGGTCGGCGTGCGGGAGCGAGCCGACGACCGCCTTCAGCCCGAGTTCGGCGGTCACGGCCTGAACCGCCGTGGGGGAGTTGTCCACGCCGGTCACGTCCCACCCGTGATCGGCCATCCGCTTCAGGAAGCTGCCGCCGCCGCACCCGAAGTCGAGCAGTCGCCCCACGCCCGCCCACGGCAGCGCCCCCCGCCGCTCGGCCGACGGCCGCCCGAGCAGCCGCTCGAACGGGTGCGGCTTGCGGGCGTGCGCCGGCTTGCGGGGGCGGTGCGGGCGGTAGTCGGCCGGGTAGAAGCGGTGGATGTCGTCGGCGTCGGGGCGGGGGTTGGTGAACACCATCCGGCACTGGCGACAGCGGACGACGAGGAACCGCCGGGCCGGTTCGCCGGGCGAGGGGGTGGGGTCGGCGGCCTCGAACAGGGGTTCGTCGTCGGCCGCGGCGCACAGCGGGCAGGGGGATTCGTCCCACCGCACGCCGGGGTCGGAGGTGCGGTCGGGCGGGTCGGCGAGGGCACGGGGGTGCATCGGGCGGCCCTTCCGGAGGCCGGTGGGGATCGGGAGTTGGGCAGAGGGTAACGGGCGACGACGGGGCACGTCAACGGCAACGGGCGGCGGCCACCCTTTGACGGATCGCCCGCGGGCGTGTACAGTCGGGAGTCTGTCGCCTCCGGAGTGTTCCGATGTTGCGGGTGCGTGCCGGCCTGGTGGGTGTGGTCGCCGTGCTGGTGGTGGCGTCGGCGTCGGCGCAGATTCGCTTTCCGCCGGGTCAAAACCCCGCCCCCGGTGGGCCGGGACAGGGGCCAGGGCCGATGGCCCCGCCGGTCCGGTTGCCGCCACAACCCGGCCCGAACCCCGGCTCCCCGCCGGCGGTGCCGAACGGCCCCGGCTCCAGCACGCCGCCGACCATCGGTCAACCGGGCACTCCCCCCGGCATGTCGCCGCAGCCGGGCGTCATCAGCCCGCCGCAGCCCCAGCCCGCTCCGAACGGCGATTTCAACCAGCCCGGCTGGCAGCCGGCGAACCAGCCCCAGCCCAACAATCAGCCGAACTGGCCGACGCCCGCGCCGGCCACTCCCACGCCGAACCCCAGACCTCCGGCGGTTGCCGCCGCGGCCGGCGGGATGTTCATCTTCGCCCTCATCTTCGTCAGTGTGGTGGGGGTGCTGGCGGTCGCTAGCGTCATCTGGTGGGTCGTGTTCCTCACTCGGATGTCGAAGACGCGGACGGTTCGCCGGGCGCTCAACCCCCGCCGCAAGCGCCGCCCGACCCGTGACGACGACGAGGACGACGAGGACGACGACGACGAGGAAGACGAGGAAGAGGACGAGCGTCCGCGGAAGCGGCGGCGGTGGCGGTAACGCCGCGAGCCTGAGGCGAGCGGGTCGGAACGGGTGGCCGACTCTCGCCGAG
>JANNVG010000773.1:0-4329 GCA_031414395.1 Fimbriiglobus sp. | reverse complement strand
CTCGGCGAGAGTCGGCCACCCGTTCCGACTCAGTGGGTCACTCGAACTCGACGGTCGTCAACTTCTCCGCGATCTTCGCCTGCAAGTCGGCCGGCAGGCGGGCGTAGTTCCGCGTCTCGCTCAACTCCTGCCCCTCGGCGGACGTCGCCCACTTGAGGAACGCGACCAGCGCCTTGCCCTTGTCCTTCGGCTGCTTCTTGTACAGCAGGCAGTAGCTGACGGCGGCGATGGGGTAGGCGTCCGGGCCGGCCGTGTCGGTCAGGTTGTACGTCAACTCGTGCAGGGCGTACTCGCCGGTCTGCGCCTGGGTCATGCCGGCGGCGGCGGCGGCCGTGATGCTCGCCAGGTCGGCCAGCACGGCCTTCCCGCCCTTGTTCTTCACCGACCCGTACTTCGCCTTCGTGTCCAGGGCGAAGGTGAGTTCGACGTAACCGAGCGCCCCCTTCACCTTGTTCACGTGCTCGGCCACGCCCTCGTTCCCCTTCATGCCCACGCCGGCCATGGTGCTGGGGAACTCCTTCACCGCCCCCACCTTCGACTTGAACTCGCCGCTCGCTTTGGACAGGTAGTCGGTGAAGATGTACGACGTGCCGCTGCCGCCCGAGCGGAACACCGGGGTGATGGCCACCGCCGGCAGGGTGACGCCGGGGTTCAGGTCGGCGATCGCCGTGTCGTTCCACGTCTTGATTTTGCCCAGGAAGATGTCGGCCAGCACCCCGCCGGTGAACACGAGCGGCTTGTCCACGTCCAGGTTGTACATGGGCACCACCGCCCCCACCACCATCGGGATGTGCAGCACCGGCCCGTGCTTGTCGGTCGCGGTGTCCAGCTCCTTCTTCGTCATCGGCGCGTCCGAGCAGCCGAAGGCCAGCTCCTTGCTGGTCATCTTCTTCACCCCGTCGCTCGACCCGGTGCCCTGGTAGTTGATCTTCACCTTCTCCCCGGTGCGGATGCGGAACTCGTCCGTCCACACGTTCATCGCCAGTTGCACGAACGTCGCCCCGCCGGCGTCCAGGCTGGCGGCCGGGGCGTCAATCATCACCACACCGCCGGTCGGGACCGGGCGGCTCGGCCCGCACCCGCCGCACCCGACCACTGCCAGGAGCGGAAGCAGGAGCAGTGATCGCAGGGCGGTGCGCATGGTGACATCCCGTGGGTGTGCAGTCGAAGCGTGGGACTGCTAGGGAGGGGGCGAGGCGAAACAACGAACGTGGTGTGAAGATTTCAAGTAGACGAGCCGAGGCCGACGGCATCGAACACGGCCGCGTGCAACTCGCCGGCGGTGAACGGCTTCCGCAGGAAGGCGGTCGGGCGGTCGGCGCCGAACGACTCCAGCACCTCCTGCCGCCCGTACCCGGTACACAGCACCACCGGCACGTCGGCCCGGATGGCCCGCAGGTCGCGGAAGGTGGCCCGGCCGTCCGGCGGGGGCATGGTCAGGTCGAGCAGGACGGCCGACACCTGGTCGTGGAAGTTGCGGAAGGCGTCCACCCCGTCCCGCCCGTTCACCGCCGTGAGGACCACGAACCCGACCGCCTCGAGCAGTTTGCGGGCGACGGCCCGCACCTCGTCCTCGTCGTCGATCACCAGCACCGTCTTGCCGGCGCCGCGGGCGTGGTTCTGGCCCGGGTCGGCGGACGACCCGACGGCCGGCAGCAGGACGCGGAAGGTGCTCCCGCGGCCGGCCGCGGTGTCCACGCCCACCGCCCCCTTGTGCCCGCGGGCGATGCCCTGCACGGCGCTCAGGCCCAGCCCGCGGCCGGCGAACTTGGTGCTGAAGAACGGCTCGAAGATCCGCCCGCGGGTCCGCTCGTCCATGCCCGTGCCGGTGTCCGACACCTCGAGGACGGCGTACACGCCGGCCGGCAGGTGGCGGGTGGCCGGGCGGCCGGCCAGCAGTTCCGGGCTGGCGTGCAGCAGGCCGGTGGACACCCGCACCCGCCCGCCCGTGTCGGCCACCGCGTCGGCCGCGTTCGTCACCAAGTTCAGCACCAGTTGCCGCAGTTGGGTGGCGTCGCCGCGGACGGGCGGGGCCGGGTCGTCCAGGGCCAGCACCAGTTCCGCCCCCGCCGGCACCACCGACCGCAGCACCGGGGCCATCTCCTTCACCAGGTCGGTCAGTTGCAGCCGGCCCACCACGAACTGCCCGCGGCCGGAGTACGCCAGCATCTGCTGACACAACCCGGCCGCCGCCACCGCCGCCTGCTCCACCTTCCGCAGGCACTCGGCCGCCGGGCCGTCGGGCAGTTGCAGCCGCGCCAGCCCGGCGTTGCCGAGGATGGTGGTCAGCCGGTTGTTGAAGTCGTGCGCCACCCCGCCGGCCATCACCCCGAGCGACTCCACCTTCTGCGCCTGGAGCAACTGCCGCTCGACCGCCCGCCGGGCGTCTTCCGCCCGCTGGCGGTCGGTCACGTCGATGCCGATGCCGGCCGCGTACCACCGCCCGTCCTCGGCCGACAGCGGGAACATGACGTTGTGCCACGTGACCGGGTCGCCGTCCGGCCCGTCGATGGTGTCGTACCGGTCCACGACCCGCCGGTCGGTCAGCACCCGCCGGTCGTTGGCCGCGAACCGCTCGGCCGCGTCCGCCGGCCACACGTCGGCCACCGCCCGCCCGACGAGCGTGTCGGCCGGCCGGCGGGTGGCCCGCTCGTACTCGGCGTTCACGAACACGTACCGGCCGGCCGCGTCGCGGAGCCACACGGCGAACGGCGCGAACTGGCCGAAGCGGGCGAAGGCGTCCACGACGGCGGGCAGTGCCGACGGGTCGAGGGTGACGAGAACGCAGGAGGTGCCGGCGACCGCGGCGAACCGCGCCCGCACCGCCACCCCGCACGCGGTGAGCGTGGCGGATGTGGTCTGCCCGCGGGCGGCGGAGACGGCGTCGGCCCACACTGCGGGCGGGGAGACGGCGGGCGGCAGTGGGCGGCCGAGCAGATCGGGAACTGGCGCACCCGCCCACTCGGCGAACGCGGGGTTCACCGCTACGGCGGTCAGATTGGCGTCGAACACCGCCGCCGCAACGGGCAGGGCATCGACGAGCGATTGAGGCGTCACGGGAGGTACCGGAGCTGGGCGGCGTTCCGAACCGTAGTCCCCGGTGGGGCGGGGAGCGAAGTCCTCGGGGACTGTGAGCAGTTACTCTACGAACCGCTGTCAACTTTCACGCGAACCACCCGCCACCGGCCGGCCATGTCCTTCACCGACCCTTGCGAGGTCAGGCCGGCGGCGGCGAACAGGTCGCGGACGGCGGCGTCTTGCGTCCATCCCACTTCGACCATCAGCCCGCCAGATGGCTTCAGCCATGCGGCGGCGGCGGAGGCGATTCGACGATAAAACTGTAGTCCGTCCGGCCCGCCGTCCAAGGCCAACCGCGGCTCGAAGTGCCGCACGCCCGGATCGAGTGTCTCGAATTCCGACGCCGCGATGTACGGCGGGTTACACGCGATCAGGTCGAACCGGGCGTCGGCCGGCAGCGGGGCGAACAGGTCGCCGGTCAGCACCGACACGCGGTCGGAAACGCCGTGCCGGGCGGCGTTTCGCACGGCCACCGCACACGCCTCGGGGGAAATGTCGGTGGCGGTCACGCGGGCCGCCTTCACCTGGTGGGCGATGCTCACCCCCACGCACCCCGACCCGGTGCACAGGTCCAAGACGGTCGGTGTCGGCTTCCCCTTCAGGAAATCGACTCCGGCTTGCACGAGTGTCTCGGTGTCCGGGCGGGGGATGAGCACCGCCGGCGTCACCTCGAACGTGAGCAGGTAGAAGTCCTTCGTGCCCACCAGGTAGGCCACCGGGCAGCCGTCGGTCCGCCGCTTGATGAGGTCGCGGAACTGCACCCGCTCGGTGTCGGCCGGCTGGTCGTCGTACCGGGTGAGCACGTCGATGGGGCGGCAGCCGAACACGTGGGCGAGCAGCAGGCGGGCTTCCTTCGCCGGGTCGTCGATCCCCTTGGCGGCGAAGTGTTTGGCCGTCCAGGTGAGCAGGTTCCGCACCGTCCAGACGGTCGGGGTGGGGTCGCTCGACATGCGAATCCGTCCGAGGTGGTGGGTGGAACCGGGAACGCAGTGACCGGGTGACTGGAACACCCACCCGGTCACTGCGTTCCCGGTTCCAAGGTCAATCCCCCGGCAGGGCGCGGCGGAGGTCCTCGTACACCGTCTCGGGCGGCTCGTGGGCGGACACGTCCTTCAGGATGCCGGCCCGGCGGTAGTGTTCGACCAGCGCGTCGTTGTTCCGGTGGAACTCGACCAGCCGGCGGCGGACGGTGTCCTCCTTGTCGTCGTCGCGGAGGATCAACTTGCCCCCGCAGCGGTCGCACACGCCGTC
>JANNVG010000772.1:0-4984 GCA_031414395.1 Fimbriiglobus sp. | reverse complement strand
ACTTCCGCTCGCGGAGCGAGCAGAGCACAGGATCGGGTGGCGAAATCCTGATGACCGACCACGAGTACGGGGCGATGGAGTGGACGTGGGAGCGGGCGGCGAAGCGGCTCGGCATGACCGTCCGCACCTTCCCGCTGCCGACCATGCCCCGCGACCCGGCCGAGATCGTCGCCGCCGCGGAGGCCGCCTTCACCCCGAACACGCGGGTGTTCTTCTTCAGCCATGTGCTTTCGCCGACGGGGCTGGTGCTGCCGGCGAAGGAACTCTGTGCGCTCGCCCAAAGACGCGGAGCACTCAGCGTGGTGGACGGTGCCCACGCCGCGGCCATGCTCCCGCTGAACATCGCGGACGTGAACGCCGACTTCTACGCCGGCAACCTGCACAAGTGGCTGCTCGCCCCCATCGGCAGCGGGTTCCTCGTGATCGGCCCCGGCATGGAAGACACGCTCGAACCGCTGGTCGTAAGCTGGGGCTATCACCCCGACCGCTATCGCCCCGGCGAGCCGAACCTGACCGACCGACCCGACGCCCCGGACGGACTCGGCAGCACGCCCCGCACGCGATTCATCGAGTTCGACGGCACCCGCGACGTGTGCCCGTGGCTGGCGGTTCCCGCCGCGATTGATTTTCAATCGGGGCTGGGTTGGGACGCGATTCGCGGGCGGATGGCGGAGTTGGCGGCATACACCCGGCGGGTGATCGGCGAGCGGCACGGGCTGAAGCTGGCGACACCGAGCGTGCCGGGGATGCACGGCTCGCTGACGGCGTTCGAGTTGCCCGCCGGGGTGAACGCGGAGAAGTTGCGGACGGCGTTGTGGGATCGGCGGATCGAAATCCCGATCACCGAGAAGCCGACCCGGATGCTCCTCCGCGTCAGTCATCACTTCTACACGACGGAGGCGGAGATTGATGTGCTGAGCGAGGCCCTGCCGGGAGTGCTGGCATCCGCCTGGTGAACCGGCGGCGTCAGCCGTCTGGATAGTCATTTCACCCAGGCGGCTGACGCCGCCGGTTCACCGGGACCGGTCGCCTACTTGTCCTTATCCTTCACTTCGGCCTTCTCGACCGTCACCTTGCCGCTGGCGAGGATGCCCTTGATCTCTTCCAGCGCCTCCTTCGCGTCCTTCTCCGTCTCGAACCCGTTGCCGGCGGTCATGAGCAGCCCTTTGCCGTCGGCGTCTTTGATGAGCAGGCGGTAGCGGCCCTTCGCGTCCGGCTTGATGGTGATGCTGCCCTTGACGGCTTTCGGGTCGGCCGGCTTGACGGCGGTCGGCTTGGTCGCCTGGGCGTGGGCGATGGCGGTGAGCGAGCCGGCGGCGAACAGGCCGGTCAGCACGAGGGCGGCGAGCGTTCTCTTCACGGGTGGGATCCTCCGCAGGGCGGACGGGGAGATGGGGCACCGGCGTGGCACCCCGGCACCTGACATTATGCGCCACTCCCCCGCCGCGTGCAACGGAAGGCCGGTCTACTTCCGCGGGGTGTTCTGGTACACCCACCCCTTCGTCTTGATCTCCAAGTAGTGGCCGATGACCGCCCCCCAGTGGGGGAGTGAATCTTGCCACGTCTTCAGCTCGCCGGTGATGATGAGCCCGCTCATCTCGTCCAGACTGCCCTCACCCAGCTTGATCCGCTTCGGCGGGCTGTGCGGGTTCCGCGGGTTGTCCTTGCTGTTGTCCCAGGTGAACTCGGCCACGATTTTCGTCCCCTTCGGCAGCTCGAACGGCTTGGCGTACAGGTACGTGTCCTGCCAGTTGAAGTCCCAGTCCGAGATCTTGAGCAGCCGCTTCGTCTTGCCGTCGGGCAGTTCGGCCGTCACGTCCACCGTCTTGCCGACGCAGTGCATGTGCGGCCAGATGCCCTCGACGGTCATGTCGGCCGGCAGAATGAACTCGTCCTTCGCGGTGAACTTCTTCTCCCCCGCCGGGATGTCGATCTCCTCGGACGCCATCATGACCACCCCCATAATGTTCGTCGGCGGGGTGTCGGACAGGTACAGGCCGATCTCCGTCTGGTCCTTCTCCTCCTTGCCGCTCGGGTGGTAGTGCATTTGCAGGACGAAGTCGGTGCCCTTCTTGATGGTGATGCCGCTCCCCTTCTTCATCCGCCGCGGCGTCTGGCCGGGCACGTATCCGGGCGTGAACCCGGCCGGCAGGAACCCCTGGTTCAGCCCGGCGTACCCCGGCTCCTTCGTCTTCGCGTCCATCTTGCGGGCCTCCCCGCTGCTGTCGAGCAGGCCGACCGCGTGGTGCGCCACCTTCGGGTTGCTCGGGCGGCACTCCACCCCCACCACGTGAATGTCCTTCTTCAGGTCGAGCGGGAAGACGAAGTGCTGGTACACGTCCCGCCCGTCGGCGGGGATGGTGAACGGCTCGGCCATCTTCAGGATGATGTCGGGCTTGCCGAGTTGCCAGCCGTCCTTGAACTTGGGCACCGGCGGGCTGTCCTTCGGGTCGCCTTCGGGGGCGTCGGCCGCGGCCCACTCTTTCAAGGTGGTCATCTGCGTCTCACTCAGCACGCGGGCGTCCAGGAACTCGCCGTGCCCGGAGTCCGGCTTCCACGGCGGCATGGTCTTTTCCCCCGTCACGCGGGCCAGCTGCTTCGCCCGCTTCTTGGCGTCGTCGTACTTCAGCAGTGGGAACGGGCCGATCTGCCCGTCGCGGTGGCAGGTGGCGCACTGGCTGAACAGGATCGGGGCGACGTCCTTGTGGAACGTCGGCGGGGCGGCGAACAGCGGGGCGGCGAACGCACAGAGTGCGATGACGGCGGCGTGTCGGAACACGGAAGTTCTCCTGAATAGCATCGGTGTAGAACCTCACCCCCCGGCCCCCTTTCCCCTGGGAGGGGGTCGGGGGTGAGGTCCCTTGCCACTCTCTACCACCTCGCCCGGCCGACAGTTTCAAGCCGCATTTGCAACATTTGCTTCGCTCCCAACGGCTGGACACCTCATGCCCGCACGCCTCGCCCTCGTCGTCGCCCTGCTGGTCGGCGGTCAACTCGGGGGGGGGCGTCGGGCCATCGGACGGCTCCTGCCGGGGGGAATTTCGGACCGACACTCATGCTCCCGTCCCGCCGACGAACAAGCCACCAACTTCCGTGACGCTCACCCAAGACGCCCGGCGGTTCCAGAAACCGGCCGCCGATGGGGCCAAGTGATCGGATCGTCATCGACGCCGTTGCGACCCCCCGGCCGCTCGACCCGCCCTACCAGGATCACCTGTGCCAGTCGTGGAAGATGTCCCCGCGGGCGTTTCGCAGCTTCCTCATCACCCGCTTGCTCACCTCTTCCGGCAGCCAGCACCACACCAAGTTCGGCAGCACGGCGGGGTCGGCCAGCACTTCGACCGCGTCTTGCACCGGCGCCCAGGACAGGTCCAGGTGAACCAGCCGTTGCAGGTGCGGGGAATTCACAATCGCCCGCAACCCCTTCGCTCCGATGGGGGCGTGAGTGAGGTCCAGGCGGGTGAGGTTCTTCACGCTCGGGTTCTTGGCCAGTGCCACCGCCACGGCGTCGTTCACCAACTGCTCGCCCAACGACAGGTGCCGAAGTTTCGGCAGGGCGAGCGCCGTCAGGAAGGCGGTCATGTCGGCCGGATCAGGGGTGACGAAGCCGGCGAGCTTCGACAGGTCGAGCGTCGTTAATTCCGGATAACTCTGAGCCAGGGAAAGGAGCGACTTCCGCGACATCACGCGGGTGGTGAGCGTGAGCGACCGCAGCTTTCCCGCCGCCGCCGACTTGCCGAGGGCGAGCACGGTGCGGTCGTCCAGATAACCGCTCCCCAGTTCCAGCACCCGCAGGCCGGCGAACCAGTCGGCGGCGAACAGCTCCTTGTGCGTGTCGTGCCGCAGCGCCCCGCCGGTGAATTTGAACGCCCGCAGCTTCGGCAGCTTCGCCCGCACCAGTGCGGCGATGTCGTCGTCCGCCCGGTACTCGGTGTCGAAGTCGATGTCCAACCGCCCCAGCCCGTGAAACGCCTTTGTCTTCGCCAGCGGCAGGAACGCCCCCGGCTCAGCACCGCTGATTTCGAGCGTGTGCAGGGCTTTGTTCGCGGCACACGCGGACCAGAACGCTTTGGCCTGATCGGCGTCGAGCGAACTGAGCAGGTGGTGCAGGCGACCGAACCAACCGGCGGCGAACAGCGCTCGCGCGGCGGCGGCGGAACACTCGAACCCGCGGCGGGCCTCCCACCGCTGCAAGTGCGGGAAGTCGGCGAACGATAGGACGAAGGCGTAGGCCTCGTGGTTCGGGCTGTAGGCGAGCCAGCGGAGGGAGTCGGCGATCGGTCCCTCGGCAATCGAGTACGCCTCGGCGACCGGCTCTCGCGCGGTCAACCGGGTGTCGAGCGACAGGGCGGTGAGCCGCCCGCCCTCCGGAGTTTCGATCAGACTGTTCAACTGGCGGGGCGGGTTGTCGCCGCTGAACAGCCCCCGGATGGTCGTTCGGGCCAGCAACTCGGGCAGGGCGGCGACGACTTTTTCGACCCGCTTCTCGGCGGTCAGCGAACCGTCTCGCAGGCGGGCGACGTGCGGGAAGCCGCGGACGAACCCGCGGGGCGGGTCGAGCAGGGTGTCGCGGTCGGGGTCGAAGAAGTCGTCGGTGAACAACAGACCGCGGGGCAGTTTCGGGTGCAGGTCGAACCGGCCCTGCATGGCGTCGAACGCCTCGCGGCGGGCTTCGAGCAGGTCGGGGTAGTCGGGATCGGCAGGGGATTTGTCGTGTAACGCGATTTGAACGCGGATGAAGGCGGCACGGGCCGGGTCGCCGTGCTCGTCCAGCCAGTCGGCGTACACCAGCCGCGGCAGGTCGTTCTCGCAGTCGGCGATGACGGCCGCTTCGAGCGCAGGGTTGGTCGGGAACATGGTGCCAGTCTGGTAGGGCGGGTCGAGCGGCCGGCGAAACCGGAGACGCCTGCGAGCGACAACACGCCCGGCGGTTCCAGAAACCGGCCGCGACGCCCCGCCGCACTGGGACGCGGCGGGGCGTCGC
>JANNVG010000771.1:0-2572 GCA_031414395.1 Fimbriiglobus sp. | reverse complement strand
CGCGCCCAGCCGCTTCACCCAACTGCCGCCCGGCGCGGGCTACGCGTTTACGACCGCGCCGCTGGCCGATCATGCTGCGCCCGCCGACGGGGTGGAGCACCTTCATGGTCTTGGACTTCATCCGGGTGCTCTTCCTAACTCGCCTGCACGCCGTCGCCGAGAGCTTCCCCGAGCAGATCACGTTCACCCTCACGCCGGGCAAGACGTTCGACTTGCGGAGTCACGTCAAGCTGTACGTCGTGCGGAACAACGTGAAGTGGTCGGCCAAGTGACGGGGTAGCCGCGAGCCGCAGGCGAGCGAGTGGAACCGGGAACGCAGTGACCGGGTGCGATCAAACACACCCGGTCACAGAGGGGCCGGACCGGGGTCACAGACCCCGGCTACAGAGGGGCCGTTTCTGGTATAACTGCATCGGGGGCGGATCGGTCCGCTCCCGTTTCGCACTTCCCCCGCCCCTCCCGTGAGGATCGCACCGTGCCGCTCACCCGCCGAGACGCCCTCCGCACCGCCGCCGGGCTGTTCGCCGTGCCCACCCTGTTCGCCGTCGCCCGCGCCGCCGACGCCCCGAAAGAGTTCACGCTGCCGAAGCTGCCCTACGATTACGACGCACTCAAAGACAGCATCGACGCCGAGACGATGACCATCCACCACACGAAGCACCACCAGGCGTATGTGACCAACCTGAACGCCGCCCTCAAGGCCGACGCGCCGGACTTCGTCGGCAAGCCGCTGGACACGCTCCTGGCCGACCTGAAGAAGCTGCCGGAGAAGGCGCAGGCGGCCGTGCGGAACAACGGCGGCGGGCACTGGAACCACACGTTCTTCTGGGAGGTCATGACGCCGGCCGCCAAGAGCGGGGCGCCGGCGGGCGACCTGCTGAAGGCCATCGAGGCGGCGTTCAAGAGCGTGGACGACTTCAAGAAGGGGTTCGGCGAGGCGGCGGTCAAGCGGTTCGGCAGCGGGTGGGCGTGGCTGGTGAAGGCGCCCGACGGCAAGCTGACCATCAGCAGCACGCCGAACCAGGACAACCCGCTGATGGACGGCAGCGGCACGCCGATTCTGGGCCTGGACGTGTGGGAACACGCCTACTACCTGAAGTACAAGAACGTGCGGGCCGAGTACGTGAAGGCGTGGTGGAACGTGGTCAACTGGGCGGCCGTCGCCGAGCGGTTCGCGGCGAAGAAGTGACTCGGGAATTGCGGAATGCGGAATGCGGAGTGCGGAATGTGAAAAACCGTCCTCACTCCGATTCCGCCGCTGAGCTCCCGATCACCTGACGCAAGAATTGACTTCATTCCGCATTCCACACTCCGCATTCCGCAATCGACCATGCTTCACATCCTCCTCTCCGCCGCGCTCACCGCCCAGTGCTCGCAACCGCCGCTGAAGTACCTGCGGTGGGAGAACGAGATCCGCGGCATCGAGAAGCGGCTGGCCGACAAGCCGCCGGCGAAGGGCGGGGTGGTGTTCGCCGGCAGTTCGTCGATTCGCCTGTGGGACGTGGCCAAGGCGTTCCCCGACGTGCCGGCCGCGAACGTCGGGTTCGGCGGGTCGCAGATTCCCGATTGCACCTTCTTCGTCAACCGGCTGGTCGTGCCGCTGGAGCCGAAGACGGTCGTGTTCTATGCCGGTGACAACGACATCGCCCAGAACCGCCCCGCCGAGCACGTGCGGGACGACTTCGCCGCGTTCGCCGCCGCCGTTCACGCCAAGCTGCCGAAGTGCCGCGTGCTGTTCCTGTCGGTGAAGCCGAGCGGCAGCCGGTGGAAGCTGTACGAGAAGCAGCAGACGGCGAACGCGCTGGTGAAGGCGGCGTGCGAGACGGACGACCGGCTGAAGTACGTGGACGTGGGCAGCGTACTGCTCGGCACCGACGGCACGCCCGACCCGGAGTTGTTCGTGAAGGACCAACTGCACCTGTCGCCGAAGGGCTACGAGAAGTGGAACGCGGTGCTGGGGCCGTTGCTGAAGTGACATCTCAAATGGAACCGGGAACGCAGTGACCGGGTGCGTTTGAATCCACCCGGTCACTGCGTTCCCGGTTCTACTGCAATGCCCCGCTTCCACCGCCTGCCGTCCGGCATCCTCGCCGCCGACACCGCCGTCGTGACCGCCGACGTGCGCGCCGCGGCCGGCGTCAACGTGTGGTTCGGCGCGGTGGTGCGGGGCGACGTGGCCCCGATCACACTCGGCGAGAACGTGAACCTGCAAGACGGCGTGATCGTGCACTGCGACTACGACGTGCCGCAGGTGATCGAGGCCGGCGTGGTGGCCGGTCACGCGGCGGTGCTGCACGGGGCGCGGGTCGGGGCCGACACGCTGGTCGGCATGGGGGCGACGATCCTGAGCGGGTGCGACGTGGGGGCCGGGTGCGTGATCGCGGCCGGGGCGCTGCTGCCGCCGGGGATGGTGGTGCCTCCGCGGAGCCTGGTGATGGGTGTGCCGGGGAAGGTGGTGCGATCTGTGACCGACGCGGAATTGGAGCGGACGCGGACGATCTGCCGGCGGTATCGGGAGTTGGCCGAGCGGTATCTGGCAGGCGAAGTGGTGTGATGGCGAGCCGAGCGGCGT
>JANNVG010000770.1:0-2587 GCA_031414395.1 Fimbriiglobus sp. | reverse complement strand
CCCCGCCGCGCGGGCCGACCCCGCGGCCGCCCGGGCCCGGCCCCCCCCGCCCCGCCCGGGCCGGGCGGCACCCCCCCCCCCCCGGGCCCGCGGCTGGTGCAGCCCCCTGGCGGGTCGATGGCGGCATGGCCCGCAACGACTGGTTCATTCAGTTCCAGGCGGACGTACTCGGCGTGCCGGTGCTGCGAGCGAACCAGAGCGAATCGACCGCGCTGGGCGCGGCGTTCCTCGCCGGGTTGGGGTGTGGACTGGTGGTCAACGAGGGCGCGCTAAAGGCGGTGCTGGGAACGGCCACGCGGTTCGAGCCGAACATGAGTGAAGCAGACCGCGGCGCGAAGTTGGCCGCGTGGCGGAAGGCGGTGGCGGCGGTCGTGGGGTATGCGAAATCGTAGGTCGTGGTCGAACAGTCCCCGCAGGGGACGTGAGGCCCGACGGCCAACCGCCGATCCGGAGGAGTGTGCGATGACGCTGTTGCGGTTCACCAACCCGACTGACATTCCGGCGTATCGTGGTTGGGACTTCCAGGTACTCGCCGCAGACATCGCTCTCCGGGCCGAGGACATGCGAGATGTGTACGCCGCGTACATTGAAACTCATCGCAGGTACCACAGCCGAATCCCCACTCACTGGGAACGGTACGCTGAGGCGCAGCGGGTTGCCGTGCTTCACGCGATGCTGGAAGAGGCGTGTGAGGCCGGACGTGACGTGACACTCGACGAGCACGACTATGTGTGGGCGCTCTGCTCCGACCTGATGTTCGACAAGCGGTTTGTGTGGATTCGCTGTCCGGAATGTCACATCGAGTTCGGTCCTGACGAGTGCCAGGTGCTGAGTTGGGCTTTTGGTGGAGGCCTTGCAGCAGAAGGTGGGCGTCGCGTGGTGTGCCCCAAGCACCACACGCTCTATTCGTGCGGAGAATGGAATTCGTAGTCGGCCGTCGGGCCTCGCGGTCCTTCGGACCTGCTCGACCGCGACCTACTTCAGGCTGTCCACCAGTGCCCACACGTTCGCCGCCTTCGCCGGCACCAGCACGTTCGGCCCGCTCTCGATCTGCGGCAGCACGCCGTGGAAGTGCTGCACGAAGACCGTCTCCCACGTCGTCGCGTAGTCCTCGTTCGGCCCGCCCTGCCAGCCGTAGCTGCGGGCGAACCCGGCGTCGCTACGGAAGAACCACACCTGCCCGCCGCTCAAGCTCGGCTCGTTCACGCCGTACCCGGTGGTGTTCGCCGGCGGGGTTTGCGTCCACCCGCTGATGCCGCGGAAGGCCGGCACCAGGGCGTTCTCGCTCGCGTCGTCCCAGTTGTGCGCGAACTCGTGGTACACCGTCGCCCACACCTTCAGCGGCTCGCCGCTGAACGCATTCGACGTGAACGACAACACGCCGTTCGTGTTCCACCCGAGCACCGGGCTGCCGTTCGGCAGACTCACACCCGCCCACCGCTCGAACCCCATCGCCTGTCCGCCGGCCGTCTTCAGCAGTTTCGTGTTCGCCGTCAGCCGGTGCAGGTTGCCGAGCGCCTTGTCCACGGTCACGATCTCGTCCTCCCGCCAGTCCTGTGAAGTCGCGTTCAGTTGCCGGTTGGCGGCGGTGCCGGGTGTAAAGCGGATGACCGCGTCGCCGCTGTCGGCGTCGGTCGTCATTGTGTTCCCGGCCGTCCAGTCCAGAAACCGATCCGCCCCGAGGCCGCCGGTCAGTCGGTTGCTCCCCTTCCCGCCGAACAGCCCGTCGTTCCCCGTGCCGCCGTCGAGCACGTCGTTCCCCGCCCCGCCGTACAGCACGTCGTCGCCGCCCAGCCCGCTCAGGTAGACCCCGCGGGTGACGCCCGGTCCCACCGTCAGCGTGTCTGGCCCCCCGGTGCCCAGCAGGTACAGCCCTTCGAGCGTCGATTCGGGGAAACTCAGGTTGCCGACCCGCCCGACCCCGCCGGTCGTGGTCACGGTCGCACTGTTCAGCCCGCCGACCACGAGCGAATCGACGCCTGCGCCGGCGTTCACGCTGATCGGTGTGCGGAGCGCGCCGGTCGAGACCTGGTAAGTGTCGGCCTCCGGACTCCCGCTCACGGTCAATGATTCCACCGTGCCGGCGTCGAACCACACTGCCGCCGCCCCACCGGTCGGTCGCACCTCTGTCAGCGGGCCGAGCGCGAGGATGGAGGACGACGGCAGGTTCATCACCCGCACCGAATCCGTGCCCGCCCCGCCAGTGAACTTCACGCCCCTCGTCGGCGCGCCGAGTACGTACAGGCTGTCGTTGCCGCCGCCGGCGTCGATGGTGATGTCGTCGGAGGCCACCGCCCACACCCGGCCGTTCGGGTTGTACGCCTCCACCACCGCTTGCGTGGGGGAAATGGCGTACACGAGGAACACGTCGTTGCCGGGCGTGCCGACCACCGCCGTCGGGGTGATGCGGTCGGCGAGCTGTTCGAGGCGGAGTGTCGGCGTCATGGCACTGATTCTGACCGGGAATGCGGCAGTCGTCACGCGGATTTCGGGCGAATGTTCATGGCGGGTGTGAACGGCCGGGAGCGCGAGTCCGAACTTCCGGCACGGTTGACAGGGGATGTTGAAGCGACCTCACCCCCCGTCC